>JAEORY010000497.1 GCA_016840645.1 Candidatus Borrarchaeota archaeon
CGCACGCATTCTCATTCAGGTTGACCTCAACCGTTCCAAATTCACAGCCATTCGGATTATCCCCCACCTCTCCTCCTAAGGCATATGCAAGCAATTGGTGTCCGTAGCAAATACCAAGTGTTGGAATTCGTTTTTTGGCACCCTCTATCAACCATTTGACAGTTCTTTCACTCCAATCATGATGCTCGGTAACCATTGCATGGGAGCCAGAAATAATAACGCCGGATATTTCATCAAACCCAGGAAGTGGAGCGCCACGAGAGACATCAACTATAAGAGCATTTTTAAGTTCAATCTGCATTCCAGATAAAATCCACTGCTCAAAATCCCCTCTCTTTGAAACAAGGAATGGAAACGTTCTTCCAGTTTTTATTACAAGAATTTTATTCATAATCATCAGGCTAATCTTTCATTTAACCATATGCTATCCATCCGCCTAAACAAGCTCTATGGCACAATAATTACTACTTTAAAACACTTTTATTTTTTTAAAACATCTCTTTAATGTAGAGAAAAAGTATGGTTCCACAGAAAGCCAGTTTTAGTCCGACACCCATAATGTTTCCAACAAACACACCCCAAGTCGCTCGTAAGGCCTTTTTTCCCTTTTTTCCACCTACCAGCTCACCTGCCAGTGCTCCTATAATTGCACCCACAAGCACTCCCCAGGGCGGAAAGATAAAAAGCCCAAATATCATTCCGATAATTGAACCCCAAATACCCAACTTAGATGCACCATATTTTTTTGCCCCAATTGCAGGAACCACATAGTCTAAAACAGAAGCCAGTATTGTCAACCCTGCCATAACAATCAAAAATATTATACTAAACGGTTCCCAATTTTTTGCATAGGAAAGAATAATTAAGGAGAAAAAACTGAGAGGAGGTCCCGGGATAACAGGTAAAATACACCCAATGAGGCCAATAAGTGCAAAAAGTAATCCAAGAATTATCAATACAATCATCAAGGTTGGGCTTTTATTTCTTTATTGAAGATATTATAATTGCTGCTACTCATAAAAAGTTGAAGAGAAAAAATTACTATATCAGAATGGAAAAATCAATTCTTCTCTATTATAAATGTATCCGTAAAACCTTCGCTCCCCGAATCTTTCGCTCTTTAAGCTCGAGCAATACAGTATTTGCCTCTTCCAGTGTAAATTCCTCTACTTCTGGTTTGATAGGAATTTTAGCCGCAAGTTCTAAAAATTCGCTAATATCTCTTCTTTCCACATTAGCGACACTCTTTATTTCTTTTTCAAGCCAGAGATGAGTAGGGTAATTCAATCGCACAAGGTATTCCTTGTCTACATCCTCCTTCCGGATTGCATTTATAACCAACCTTCCCCCACCCACTAAATTCTTCAAAGCCTCAACTATTGGCTTCCAGACTGGTGTGGTATCAATTATGCAGTCAAGTTTTTCGGGTGACTCTTCGTCAGTATCACCTGCCCACACCGCTCCAAGCTCTTGAGCAAACTCCCTTTCCTTTTTGCTTCTGGCAAAGACATACACCTTTGATTGTGGATATTTGTGCCCTGCCATCTTAAGTACGAGATGAGCCGAAGCGCCAAATCCAGTGAGGCCTAGATTTTGTCCGTTTTTGATACCGGTTAACCTGAGAGAGCGATAGCCAATCGCGCCAGCACATAAAAGGGGAGCAGCCTCAGAATCAGAAAATACGTCAGGGATTCTATATGCAAAATCCTCGATTACTTTCGTATATTCTGCATAACCTCCATTAGCATCCCTGCCGGTTGCCCTGAAATTTTCACATAAATTTTCATTGCCTTCCAGACAGAACTTACATTTTTGGCACGCTGAGTAAATCCAGCCGATCCCTACCCTATCTCCAATAATAAACTTATCTGTGTCGGTGCCTGTCTTTTCCACTCTTCCCACAATTTCATGGCCCAAAACAATCGGAAACTTTGGCGGAGGAGTTCGTCCCTCAATTTCATCTAATTCAGTATGGCAGACCCCACAGGCTAAAACTTTCACTAAAATCTCTTTCTCTCTCAAAACAGGTTCCGACATATCTGACATCTCAAGAGGATTTTTATTTTCTTTAAGATTACAGACCTTATTTAATACCATTGCTTTCATTTCAAACTATCCTCCCTGTATTTACCTCAAATTGTAAGGCTGGTTGAACCATACTTTTTCAATAAAATAAAAACCCCACCTCTCTCGATGAGAAATGGGGATTTCTAATTCAATCACAGCACCGTCAATTAAGGATTATTAAGTTTGTTTTTTCTATACAAAAGAACTGTGAGCAAATCTTCTACCAACACAGCAATACAATAAAACTCTATCCGCCTTTTTTGATTTCCTTAAACTTCTTATTAATATTCTCGATCATCATCTTAACAATTCGATTGGCTGGATAGCCTTTGCCTTCCTGGCATGAAAATGAACCACTTGCTATTATTTTCGATGTATCAATATCTACAAACTTAAATGTTACAAACTGATTTTTTTTCTCTAACATCCCTGAGCAGGTAATTACAGCTGAAATGGTGCCAATTTTTTTAAACTGAGAAAAATTACTTTCTGTTACTCCTCCCATTTCCATATTTCTTTCCTGCATTAAAAGTGATACCTGGGCTCTCTCAAGTACCTCTATTTTTCCACCAATTTTAGGGAATTTTTTAAAATATACGATGAAAGCATTGGCTATCAAGTTATCAGCATTATTGTTTGGATTCTGGGCCAAGATAGCTACTCCCTTATAATTTTGTGTCCTGGAATCAAAATCAGGAGAAACGGTCGTCTCAAGAGAGTAGTCATCAATAAAAAGTTCTGAAATTCCAAGTGTGACGTACCCAAGTCCAGCCCTGTACGCTCCCTTTTTTGTTTTTTTATCTTTTTCCTCTTCCTCTCGCATTGCAAGGCTCGCGCATCCTTCGAAAAGCAGGACCACCATTAGTAGGCTAAACAGTAACCCAACAATAGATTTTTTTCTCTTCATAATAAAACCATCCCCTCTATGTAAGTTCCGATGTTTATTACTGTAAAGAAATTTTCAGGAAGTATAGGTTAGAGGACCGCGAAGGTCAAGGAATATGTAACCAGAACTTTTATTGAGTTAGTGAGCCCTGTCTTCTTTTTTTATATACGAAAGAAATTTACACGGAATGAGAGGAATCGCTCTTGAGGGCTATTTCTTTAGCGTATAATGCAGCGCCGAGCGCTCCCACTATTTGAGGCTCCTCAGGAATGTTTATCTGCATCTTAAAAAATCCTTTGAGAGTCTCTGCTATTCCCTGGTTTTTTGCGACACCGCCACAAAAGGTAATCTCTTCACTCACTTTTAATCTTTTAGCCATGCTAAAAATTCGTCGAGAAATAGCTTCATGGAGCCCTCGAATAATCTCTCCCTTCTTGTACCCTTCTGCAATCAAGGAAATGACCTCTGACTCAGCAAATACAGTACACGTACTGCTGATGGATACACCTTTTTTGGTCTCCAAAGACCTTGTTCCCATATCCAGCAAGTCGGTCTCCAAGGCAGTGGCCATCACCTCTAAAAACCTACCAGTACCTGCCGCACATTTATCGTTCATTATAAAATCAGCAATTCCTCCCTTCTCATTAAGGGCAATAACCTTACTATCCTGACCACCAATATCGATAACAGTTCTTGTCCCTGGAAATAAAAAATATGCACCCT
>JAEORY010000498.1 GCA_016840645.1 Candidatus Borrarchaeota archaeon
GGCAGGAGTAAAACTGATAATACATAAAATGAATAGGGGCCTGAGCGAGACTATTCAGGATGGCTTTAGAGCAGCGTATGATGCTGGCGCAGATATTATTATAAATATTGATGCAGACGGGCAATATTTACCAGAGGAAATTCCTAAACTTATAAGTCCCATTGTAAGGGATGAAGCCGACTTTGTATTGGGTTCAAGATTTGCTGGACACATCGAAGAAATGCCATGGATAAAAAGATTTGGAAATAGACTATTTACACGAGTTGTTCGAACACTTACCAATACTGAAATTAGTGATGGACAGACTGGCTTTCGAGCATTCAACCGAGAAGCTGCCCTAGCGTCAATAGACTTAGCGGGAAGGTATACTTATACGCAGGAACAAATTATTCGTTTAATAGAAGAAGGCTTTCGTGTTGCAGAAGTGCCCATTTATTTTGCAAAGAGAAAAAGCGGATCATCTCGCCTAATTGCGAGCCCATTAGGCTATGGCGCAAAAGCACTAGCGGTCACACTGAGAACATACCGTGATTATCATCCGGTGTTATTTTTTGGAATCCTTGGGGGAATCTTGATCATAGCTGGCCTATTACTTGGAGGTTTTGTGATTATTGAGTGGATAACGACCGGGTTGGTCTTCCATGAATCTACAGCAGTACTTGCAGCTGTGTTTGTAATGAGTGGATTCCAATTCCTATTCTTCGGTTTTCTTGCTGACATGTTTGCAAACTTAAAGCGACTGATAAAAAGAAATAGTCAATCACCCCCTAACAAGTGAGGGGGCTTGTTCCGTGAGGAGCGAGAGTAATTGGTTGATTAGCCTAAGAGAGGTCATGCATATGACGGTATCTACGTTATCAGCAGAGTTGAAGAACACACCAAGGGATGCTTCTCTAGTCCCTTGCTCTGTAAATGGTGGTTTAAACAGAGAGGAAACTCTCAGTGATCACCGTATAGTACTGACTGATAACCTTGGCGAAGAGAACCAACCTCCTGTAACGCACGTTATAGGAGGAGATAGGACTTGAGAGTACCTATCTATGTATTAAACATGAGGGGGCAACCTCTCATGCCTACCACACAACACAAAGGAAAGAAGTTATTACAAGATGGCAAGGCACAGGTTGTTCAGCGATGCCCGTTTACCATTCAGTTGAACTATGCCACCGGAGAAACTTGGCAACCGATTAAACTGGGAGTAGATCCGGGATATATGAACATCGGATTTAGTGCCAAGACCGATAAATTAGAAGTCATCAGTGGCACCTTAACGCTGCGCAAAGATATGTCTACCAAACTAAAAGAACGACGCAGGTATCGTAGAACACGTAGAGGTAGAGTAGGGTATAGGCCACCACGATTTAATAATCGTACGCGTTCTGAAGGATGGTTACCCCCCAGTATTCAACATAAACAAGAGTCACATATTCGATTAGTTGAAACGCTTGCAACGCTACTACCGATCACCTACAAAAGAGTAGAGGTGGAAAATTTTGATACCCATAAAATGCAGCAGCCTGAAATTACAGGTGTAGAGTATCAACAGGGCACACTTCAGGGTTACGAGGTCAAAGAATATCTGTTAGATAAGTGGGGGCGAAAGTGCGCCTATTGTGGAAAAACAAACATTCCAGTAGAAGTTGAGCATATTGTCCCTACAAGCCGAGGTGGAACTGATAGAGTGTCGAATTTGACGATCTCATGTAGGAAATGCAACCTTAAAAAAGGCAATCAGACTGCGGAGGAGTTTGGGTATCCAAACATCCAGCAACAGGCAACGCAACCGCTTAAAGCACCAGCCTGTCTAAATAATATTCGTTGGAAGTTAGTGGAGCAGTTAGCCGCAGAGTATACTTACGGATGCGTCACTAAATACCAGTGTAACAAGTTAGGGCTGGAAAAGTCTCATGTGAATGATGCGTTTGTTATTGCTGGAGGAACGGATCAAGAACGCTGCCGACCGTACGAGGTAATACAAGTCAGACGCAATAATCGTTCGCTACAGAAGAACCGAAAGGGATTCAAACCGTCTATTAGGAGACAAAAATACCCGCTGCAACCGTATGACCTTGTGAAGTATAACAATAGAATATATAGAGTAAAAGGCGTCCATTGTTACGGAAAGCGTGTTATGTTGGAAAACCCTAAAGGAAAAAATCTAAGTGTTGCAATTAAAAAAGTAGAGTTGATTAAATATGGAAAAGGGCTATTATTTACGTTCAAAAACACTTAATGAGCGCAATTCCTCCCCCCATCAAGTTGGGAGGTCTCCTTGCAGTGGTAATAATGAAAGAAGTTAGTGAAATTTTATTAGTCCAACTGAGTATAAGGAAAATCGATGATCGACTATAGGGTTTTTCTAACTTACGAGTTTCTAGTGATTGTTTTACCACTTCTGATAATTTTGCTGTATTATATTATTTTTACTATCGTTGTTTTAGTTTGCTCATCTCCACCTGTTAAACGTCAAAATGACCTAGAAGTCAGCTTTATTGTACCTACCTACAACGAGGAAAGTTATGTTAGACAAAAAATTGAAGCCCTGCGAGAACTAAAGCCTAATGACCAGATAATAGTTGTGGACAGTGGTTCAACTGATGCAACTCCATCAATTTTAGATGAATATGCAAGAAAAGCATACATTAATTTCATCAAAGAAGATACGCGAAAAGGAAAAGCAACTGCTTTAAATAAAGCATTTCTCGAGGTAAAAGGTGAAATCGTAATAATAACAGATGCCGATGCGTTTCTGTTTCCTGATAGCGTCAGTAAAATACTAGAGAATTTTGCAGATGAACAGGTAGGAGGTGTAGGAGGTGCTTTAATAGAGGTCAAGAACAAAGATTTAGACGAAATTGATGTCACTTCTATGTCCTTTATGAAAGCTCGAGAGACTTTCAGAATTTTAGAAGGCAATCTTGATTCAGTGCCTTTTACAGAAGGAAGTTTAGTAGCATTTAGACAAGAACTACTATCTCCACTTCCAATTGATACTATATCTGATGATATGGAATTAGTTCTGTTAGTTAGGGAAAAAGGCTATAGAGTAGTTTTTGAACCTAAAGCACTTGTTTTAGGAGTTGTTCCAACAAAATATTTAACAAGATTGAAAAGGAAAATCCGTCATCAAATTGGTTCAATACAGGCAATAGTCCGTCATAAAAAAATGATGTTTAACACAAAATATGGTTATTTTGGAACGCTAATCATGCCATTCCATGCTTTTCGTCTTCTAGTTCAGCCCTACCTAGTTTTTTCTTCATTAATTCTTGGTCTAATCTTCTTCCCAGAATTGATGAAAGTTCTCGATTCAATCCCTCTCTATTTATATGGCGTGCTGTTTGTTGGTTATATTCTAATGGAATGCTTGCTTATTCTTGTAAAGCGATATAGCTTACTTTTGGCAGTTTTTCACTTAATTATACTGCAAGGAGTCACTGTCATTGCACATATATTATATCACAAAAAGCAGAAATACATAGCTTGGTAAATGATACAATAAGAAATGATAATTAAAGGATAATCATCACCTCTTATTATGTCTCTAGGGAGTGAACTACCTCGTGCTACAGCATTGAGGCTTCCTGCTTCAACGATAGACTCGATCCCCTTGCGGGTTACGGAGGTCTTATCTCCACAGGCTTAACATCCCTACGCCCCGTAGGTACGGC
>JAEORY010000499.1 GCA_016840645.1 Candidatus Borrarchaeota archaeon
TTCTTTATCCCTTGTGACGGGGATTCCTCCACCCCCAAGGCAGATTGTTATCACTCCGTCTTTATCTTCGACAAGTTTTGTTATAATATCGATTTCGACAATTTCTATAGGTTCTGGTGAGGCAACGACACGCCTCCACGTTCCTTTTGCATCCTCTTTCATTATCCATTTCTCTCGTTCCATTAACTTTTGAGCAATTTCTTTTTCATAACGACTACCAATTGGTTTAGAGGGATTCTCAAATGCAGGGTCGTTTTCATTCACCACAACTTGTGTTAGTACCGTAACTATCTTCTTTTGTGGACAAGAGCATGTTACCATACAATTGTTTAATGTTTGTTGGAGAATATAACCAATCAATCCTTGGCTTTCAGCTCCACATACATCAAGAGGAAGTGGATACACTTCAGGGCTTGATAATTCTACACGACGAAGAATATGACCAATTTGTGGTCCATTTCCATGCGTTAAAGCAATGTTCCAACCTTCCATTTCAACTATATGAGTACAAGTTCTTTTTGCTACTTCGAGTTGCTCCTCAACTGTCCCTCTCTGACCTTCTTTAATTAAAGCATTTCCTCCTATTGCTAGAACTGCTTTTTTCACAATTACCCCCTCTTATCAAGAGAAACATATTAAATTACAGTAAATTCTTGTTGTGGACAAATTCAGTTAAAATATCTTTAAGTGTTGGTCCGCTAATCTCTTCCAGTTCGTATCTAACACGAGTCATTGGTTTATCACAAGTGATGAGCCTTGTTAAATCAATTGGTGTTCCAATCACTACAGCATCACATTCTGCGTTACATATAGTTTCTTCTAACTCTTGAATTTGGTGATCACCATATCCCATCGCAGGTAAAATTTGATCAAGGTGTGTGTATTTTTCATAAACTTCTTTAATTGAACCAACGGCAAACGGACGTGGATCTATGATTTCAGCGCCTAGGTTTTTTGCGGCTATAGCTCCGGCTCCATATGACATTTGACCGTGAGTTAGTGTTGGTCCATCTTCTACCACTAAAACCCGTTGTCCTTTAATTAAAGAAGGTTGATCAACGGTTATTGGAGATGCCGCCTCTATGACTTTAGCCGATGGATTAACACGCTCAATATTCTCTTTGATTATCCTTACTCCATCTTTCGGAGCAGTCTTAACCTTATTTATGATAATAACATCCGCCATTCGAAAATTAGTTTCTCCTGGGTAATAACTCATTTCATGACCAGGTCTATGAGCATCAGTAATGCAAATAATAAGATCCGAGTTGTAAAAAGAAAAATCATTATTTCCTCCATCCCAAATAATCAGATCACCTGATTTTTCAGCCTCTTCAAGGATGCATTGATAGTCTACTCCAGCAAAAACTGTAAATCCATTTGCAATATGTGGTTCATATTCCTCTCTTTCTTCTATCGTTGTTTCATATTTATCCAAATCTTCAAATGTCTCGAATTTTTGGCATTTTTCTTTTATTAAATTGCCATATGGCATCGGATGTCGAATTATACTTACCTTTAAACCTAAATCTCTTAGGATCTTAGTTACTCTTCTGGTGCAAGGAGACTTGCCTGCTCCTGTTCTTACAGCAATTATTGAAATGACTGGTTTCTTTGACTTCAACATGGTCGTCTTTGGTCCCATTAAGCGAAAATCAGCTCCTTCAGCTAAAACTAGACTTGCTTTGTGCATTACATCTTCAAACGCGAGATCAGAATATGCGAGTATTACTTGATCTATGTTATATGTTTTAATTAGTTCAATTAACCGTTCCTCAGAATATATTGGGACGCCTTGAGGATATAGATGCCCTGCAAGTTCAGGAGGATACCTTCTTTCTTCAATACCAGGTATTTGTGCTGCAGTAAATGCAACGACCTCATATACTTCATTGTCTTTGAAATAGGCGTTAAAATTATGGAATTCGTGGGTTCTTAAAACCTATCACGTCCAGCTGCGCCCATGATTACTGTCTTTATCTTTCTCAAAGACTAATGCACCTCCAAATGATATTATCTAGTTCTAATTTTTTAATTGACAATTTGAACGTCATCAAGTGTTTTATCAAAATCATTATAATTTAAGTTATCTCTTTTATCATTTCTCCGCAAGAAGATGCTTCAACGTGTTAGGGGGGATAAATGAAGTGCGTCTTTTACTTTTTCACTTTCAACGTAGTATCCCCCACCTTAAATAGGTTTTTCGCGGATAGTAACTCTCGTGACATGAATCTCAGGGGAACACAAGGGAGAAGTGTGATGAAACGAACGTATAAATTTCGCCTATATCCGACCACACCACAACAGACTACGTTAACGCAATGGCTTACTACTTGTCGTCTGTTGTATAATACCTCGCTAGCAGCGCGAAAAGAGGCCTGGCACACTCACCACCAATCAGTCAGTTATTATGAGCAAGCAACCCAATTGAAAGTTGCAAAAAAGACCAACCCTTTGTTGAAGGGAGTGCATTCTCAGATACTTCAGGACGTGCTGAGAAGACTTGATAAGACCTTCACCAACTTTTTTAGGCGTCTTAAGAAGGGGGAACACGCCGGTTACCCGCGCTTTAAAGGCAAATACCGGTATGATTCCTTCACGTACCCGCAAAGTGGGTTCGTCCTCGATTACCAAAAGAAGAAACTTCGGCTCTCGAAAATTGGAAGTATCACCATCAAACTCCACTGTCCTATCCCATCCAAAGGAGTTATCAAGACCTGTACTATTAAACGCGATGTCGACCACTGGTATGCCTGTTTTGCAGTAGCACTTCCTGATCCCGCTCCTCGCACACAGAGAGCGATAAAGAAGGCGATAGGAGTAGATGTTGGGCTGAAGAGTTTGCTGACGTTACATAATGGAGACATCATAGCTAACCCCCGTTGGTTGAGAAACTCGGAAAAGAAAGTAGCCAAAGAGCAGCGAAGGCAAGCAAGGAAGAAGAAAGGGTCACATAACCGTCACAAGCAGAATAAAAAGGTGGCACGGGCACACCGGAAGATATGCAACCAGCGTAAGGACTTTCATCATAAGCTCAGCAGGAAACTGGTCGATACTTATGACCTGATTGTGTTTGAGAAGTTTAGGATTACCAATATGGTGAAAAACCATCATGTAGCCAAGTCGATTAGTGATGCAGGCTGGGGGCAACTCATGTGCTTTACGGAGTACAAAGCGGAGGAAGCTGGTACTCTCGTAGAATATGTGAATGCCTATAATACTACACAACTGTGTAGTAGGTGTGGGAAGATTGTGCCGAAAACACTAGCAACACGTATCCACCGCTGTCCTTACTGTGGATTGGTGTTAGCACGAGACCATAACTCTGCTATCACGATTTTACACCGATCAACCTACTATGTAAAATCACTATCCCTATCATCAGCAGCAGGGCAGGGACTGCCCATTGAGCCTGTTTGACATGTCCCGTTGGGGAATGGATGATTCAGGAAGCCACCCTATTTATAGGGTGGTAGTTCACGTACCGCACTTGTCTATCAAGAAATTTATCACAAATAGACTGATGCAGGCCCATTAGATTAATGCATCAGTCTTCGGCTATTGTTACCAACTGTCTATCTTTTATTATCTCAACCCGTCTCTTTGTTTTCGTTATCTGGCTCACATGAATGAGTCCTTCGATTTCTAATCGCATTAGTTCCTTGTTT
>JAEORY010000500.1 GCA_016840645.1 Candidatus Borrarchaeota archaeon
ACCAGACATACTTCAAGATCTTAGATTGAGCATTAAGTCCTTATTCCGATGACACGATGGGATTCTTAAATTTCATGCTTATAAAAGAACCATGTCATTCCAGCAGATGCCAGCAATCCAAAGAGCAAAGCCACAGCTATTTGGGTTGTCGAAGGTTGGATTGAATCTTTAAGATAAGCAAAGTCTGCCATCGGTTTACGTTTGTAATGTTCGCCTACAGTGGACGCTAAGACAGAAGTAACCTGGGTTGGATCTTCAAGATCGAGTTCTTTCAGAGCCAAGACAGCATCTCTCAGCATGATTTTAAAATACTCGCTGTCAGTCCAAGCCATCGTGTTTACCCATTGTATTTTCACTGTCGTCTCCTCCTGTCCCACTCCAACGACTAATATGACATCGTTTTTCTTCCCTCCTAGCCAATGCTCTTCGAGTGCGTAAAAGAAGTCTGGGCTTACGCTGTTGACAATAACTATGATCATGTTGACTTGTTTTCTTTTCCCTAGCTGTGAGTTTATCTTCGATAACTCAACCTCCATATCTTTCTTTTTAGGTAAGACAAGTCCAATCGGGACGACTCTATCTATCCGATAATAATCGTATATTTTATTCGGATATGTTACTGATTTCAACAACTTTGCGAATTGTTCTTTCTGACCTTGGGCTTTAAATAAAGAATCTGCCGCTGCTTTTACGTAATTGGTAAACATATGTGATGATACCGACGGCTCACCGATTATGATCCTTTCCCAACGTGCTGGCTTATAGGCACCTTGATCGTCTATTCTGTCTATCGTATTGCGTCCACCATCTGTCGTATAATAGGTCCAGTCGTAATCCTCCCAATGTCGATAGCATGTATCACACACAGTACTACAGCTTTTATTCTCCCCAGATCCACTACATTCTTCCCGACAATTACAATCATAGGAGTGCTCGCAGCTTACAGTTTCTTTTTCTTTTTTTGTGACTATCCCGTTCCAAATCTCCCAATCTGACGTACTTGAGATGAATAAAAGCCCGACCAAAACTCCAGCAAGTAAAGCTTGGATACCGCAATGGATCGCCAGCTCTTTAAGTGAGATCTCTCTTTTAGCTATGAAGACAACGGCAGGGATAAGAAGGGGGATTAGAAAGAGAAATAAAAATTCCATAGTAACCTACCTTAGCTTAATTTCCTTATCATCCATTTTAGAATCGAAGGCTTTAACAGTTTTACTGCTAGTAACAATGTCGATCTCGTCCAGATCGATCTTTGGAAATCCCATCATATTCGCAAGTAGGACGGTGGGGAATCGCCTGAGTTCTGTTTCATACACACGCTTTTTATCCAAGAGCATCTTCTGGTTTGCTTCAAACGAGTTTCTTCCACTCTCAATGATGGTCTGGAGCTTTACATACATGGAGCTATCGAACTGAGGGTTGTGCTCTTTGAGCCATTGGAAAGCCGCTTGGCTTCCTTCCTTACCGTACCTAGCTTGGATCGCACCATCATAGACCTTTTTCAGATCGTCGGCATACATGGCTGGAACCTGAGTAGCCTCTTTAAACTTCTTCCACATGTTATCGTAATTGTTCTGGTTTTGCTTATACTGAGCCTTAAGCCCTTCCTCATAAGAAACCAAACTGTTGTACTTAGAGTAGGTGGTACATCCTGCAATAAATACAAACGAAAAGAATAGACCGAAAATTACGATTGCGACTTTAGCTCCTGTTGACATTTTTCCTCCTTTAAATGTTCTTCATTTTCTTCATCTTCTATATCTTTCATCCATCGCTCAAAATCATCACCTATAACTTCACAGGCAAATTTAATAGCTTCGCGACTTCCTTCTTCTGGAAGCGTATCTGTAAGATCTGTAATTTCCATCGCTTTGATTTTATAATGCCCA
This sequence comes from Candidatus Borrarchaeota archaeon, assembly GCA_016840645.1. Next base: position 1,890 of record JAEORY010000500.1, read on the forward strand.
AAGTTATAACCTTTATCTTCGTCTGCATAACGAACATCAAAAAGGATCGGAGGGAACTTTTTACTCAGAGCAATCATTACAGGTGTGCAATGACTCCATGCAGTTTGGAAATAAAACTCATTATCATTCACTTTCGCAAATTGGTAATAATTCCATTTCGTACCCCAATTTTGCCGACTCCAATCATACCAAGTTGCGTGACCGTACTTACGATAATTTTTAAGGCTTTTTATAAAATTCTCATACCTAGATTGTGGGTATTCTTCAAGCATCTTTTGTACACGGTCATCTACGGGAATTGCCTGAAACTTTTCTTTGAGATTCGATGGCGTTAGAGAATTGAGTTCAGCTTGAGAAGCCGTCTGTACCCAATCCTTTAACGAGTGCGACATCATATAGTCATTTTCTAACAGCATGGATAAGCCGTCAGATTCGATATTCAAATCTTCTGGCCGTGGGATGAGTTTGTTAAAATCAAATTCGTATTCGATCTCTTTCTGATCTTCTTCAACGACTTCCAGTGTATCAGCATCTACTTGGATTTTTCTTCGTGATGTCATCAATCGATCTTTGGGATCTACATCTTCTTTTGACGTGTTGAAGAAATCCCACAGCCGTTGGATCTCATCCGTTGGTCCTATCATCCTTACTACTGTTGAAATATGATTTGGCATCTACTGACTCACTTCCGGAAGATCAATCCAAACCTCATCCTCTATCTTAGAATGGGCATTAGGATCTGAACCTGTTACATTAGCAAAAATTGCGGATAGGCTAAATGAACGCAAAACCCATTTTTGCTGTACTACTTTACCATTTTGCCTTAATTCCATAGTTCTTTCGTACTCAGCTTCTAACGCTTCCTGCTCAGTTTTAGGCTTCATAATTTCATCCCACAAAACATACAATCTGTTTTATCTATTGCAACACAATTTATACATACATCCCTGGAGCATTTAGGACATACCAATAACTTATCCTTATTATCAATAAATAACTTGCAAGAGGGACACTTGAGATCTACAAATGGCTGAAATATTTGAAGTAACTTATCCATCTCGGATTTAACATTATTTCTTGTCATACAAAAAGGTCTTCTCACATTGCATTAAAACCGTCCTAGTTTCTTCTGTCCATACCTTCCAAGAGTCGGGAACGGTAGCTCGACGTTGAGAATCAAAGTGCTGCACGGCTTTTGTTAATCGCTCATGTAATGCCGTAATCATCTCTAGCTTAGTAGGGGGTTTGGTCCTTCTAATCTCTTTGGGTAATTTATTATTAACGTCCCAAACCATCGACTGTACACCAGTATAACCACATGGTCTTTCACCGACACACTCTATGACATCTCGATCCAACAGCTCTTTAAATCGTGGGCAGATACTATGACGTTGTTTGTCTGGAAAATAACGAGACCACAACTCCCCTTGGGTTAAAGGACCGTGGTGGAACAAAGCATGGTAGACTTCGAAACGCAGCTTAGAAAGGAGATTATTCTCCTTGATCTGATTGTAAGCCTCGATCGAAGTATTCCTGACTGTTCTCATTCCGTACCTTTCTCAACTTGCCACATAAGATTCACCGTAACTTTCTATGCTCGTCCAGATTTATTTCAACCCTTTACTTCTGATTGGTTGTTCTTATAAGCGTTAATATCTATCACCCATGTATGGTCTTTACAGGTGAAATCACCATATACGCTTATCTTGTGTTTTTTACATTCAGCATTAAAGCTGTCCATGTACATGCAGGTATTACAACATATAGAAGGCATGAGG
>JAEORY010000501.1 GCA_016840645.1 Candidatus Borrarchaeota archaeon
TCTTCTTGCATATCTCTTGCGAACCTAAGTGTTTCGCTCGCTATCCTTTTTCTCATTTTAGCCGTCATTTCTTTTTTTTGATGATATATATCCTAATTCTTTACCAAAACCGTAATATAGCTCATGAAGCATAGAGTCTCCATGTACTGTTTTTACATTGTCCAGGTTAGGTGGATCGGGATAATAATTTTCGCCCTCAGAGATATGATATGCCTTGTCGCTTTCATGTGGACATGGTATAACTTCACATCCTGGAAATCCCATAGAACACCCATCTAGAAGAGACAAAAGAGAAAACCCTAAGCCTTCGACACGGTCACCATCTATATTTGGTTGATCTCTCCAAAAGGAGACTGTTGCCCACCATTGTCGCATAAACTTTTCGCGAATTTCTTGCTGGTCATATTCTCTACTCATCAACATCTCCAATAAGAGTTAAAATAACTTCTCCAGTATTAGTATCAATATAGTCCCAATCGATTCCATCTTGAGCACGACGACGCTGAATATTAGGAGTTGTATTAAGAAGTTCTATAAGACCTGGAGAAATCTTATGAAGACGCGGACAAAGGTTAAAATTATCTGTATCACTCATACTCATCATTGTTCTCCTCAAACCACAAATCAACAATTATTGGTTCACCAACTGGGTCCAATTCATTGTTCGTTTCATAAACCTGAAAAAATTGTGCTTCGCTTTCAGGATCTCGCTGAATTTCTAATGCTTCCCTAGCAGCTTCTCTTGGGCTATCACAATCTAAATGAACTTCCCATCTTACTAAGTATTCAGCCATTATTCATACTCCGGCCAGACTCTAGTGTCTTTTGGATGAATAGAATTAAACATTTTTTGAGCCTCATCATGAAATTCCATTGCCTTCCAAGCTTCTACTTGAGTTTTAAATGGACCTGCTTTTTTTACATCACCACCTGCTGCATACCATACTATTTTTTCGTTATTTGTTGTATTCATGTCTATAAACACTCCTCATTTGGGTCTGTAATTACATCTAATACTATTCCAGTTTCGCTTGTTACGCCCATTGACACACAATCACCGTCTTTAAGACTACCAGTAGACCAATTTCCATAGATGCCATATTTGCATCGACCTAGATCTGAGTCATAATGATCCCACCACATTAATTGCCATGTAGGATGTTGTTTTTGAATTTCAAGTGCCATGTCTCGTTTATATTTATCAAATTCTTTTTGAATATTTGACACCTTATTCTCCCACTTGGCTTGGGTCTAGTTGACGTGCTGCGTCATAGATTTTTTGATGCTCTAAACTAATAAACCATTCAGCGACGATATCATAATGAGCTATTTTATTATTAAGCAATTTGACTGCGTAAGTAATAGCTTCTTCTTTATTAATAAAAATAGATAATTTATTTTTTCGACAGTCTTGGCCCAGTCCAATACGTCCTGTATACCCATATGTGTACAGATACCCTGGCACTTCTTGAACAACAACAATATATCGTCTTTGGTTAGATTTGAGTGCAACAGCTAAATGGGTTTTAACGGTTGGAGTAAACGACAAAAGCCAGCCTGGAATTTCATCCAAATTGCCTCGTAATTTTCCAATTGAGGGCTCTCCGAGAATTCCTTTTTTGGCTGGAGAATTTTCAAAAATGTCTATAAGCATTTCTGGCCTCAAAAAATATTTTTGGATTTCGCCCCTATAGGGCTTTTTGGTTGTAAATTGGTTTTTCGTAATACCAGCCCCTTAGCATCTTTGGAGCTGTATATTTTGCGGGGTCTTTAACGTGTTTTTTAAGCTGTTTGCGATATTTACGAATATCGTTCAAGGAAGGCTTATTGCAAAGCTGTTCTTCACAAACTTTTTTGTAATTGGCGGCTAATTTAGCCCGAAGGGCTTTTCGCTTAGAAACGTTCTTTTCCATGTCTCATATGTCCTATAAATGTCTTAAATATCTGAATCTTCATCAAATAGGAATCTACAATCCCAGGGTGCTGCAAAGGGATCGTTGGTAATTTCTAGTTCTACTGTTTTATATACCATTTCTTTTCGAGCCAAATTTTTAGCCCTTTTGGGATCAGGTCCCTTTTTGTGTTTTGCTAGAAGTTCATGAAGGTACATGTGTTTTTCACGAGCATTCAATTTGCGTTCTCGTGCTTTTCGAGCTTCTTTCTTTTTTCGAGCACGATTCTCAATAATTTCGTTTAGCTCCATAATACGTTTGACTCTAGGATCAATCATTATTGACTCCTTTAAAAATTATTTGGGATAATATGGATGGCCATTTGCATCTGTAACATACACATCCCCATTTTCTTCAATCTTATCATTTTCATAGGGAATGGCTACCCGTCTATAAAACTCAGCCTTGGCTCCCTCTAGAGCCCCCATTATATCGTTAATTGTCTGATAAGACAATCCTTTTTCTTCTAAATACTCAATAATTTCAAGGGTCAAGACATAATTGAGCTCTCCTGGAGTTTGGGCTCGACGAGCTCTGTCTAATTCATCACGAATTTCTGGGGATACATATGGCATTTAGGCTCCTATCCTGGTAATACAATACCAGCTCGTTCTTCTTTTTCAATTTTCACTGCATCCATGACACCCTCATTCATGGCATCTTCTACATGACCAATTACAGCCTTAATAAAGGTGTCTCGTGCTGCTTCAGATGCAAAATTAATATCTGTCATTTCTTGAGCAGTTTTGTCAATACCTTGGGCAAAAAGCACTGTCATAGCAGATGCAAACATTTGAAATTCTTCAAGAGTCATCATTTTCTCCCGCATATTCTTTAACATCTATTAGATATTGGTACATTTTATTAATGGCATTTTTGATTGCAACCCTCTTCGTATTGCTATCTCTCGCAGCCTGAGCGGCTTCCCAGGACTGTTCAGAGCGTACCCTGTCCTCGCACTCCCATTGAATTAGATTCTGTCTCCTGAGCCGATCTAGGGCTCTGATGAGCCAAGGCCATTCTGGTTGTTTGTGATGATGGATGCGTTCTAGAATTAGCGAAATATTACGCCACTCATGGCCAGCAATAGTTACCTTATCTTCGTTGTCTATTTTTTGGATTTTAATCTCTAGAATGGTGAGACGATCCCATAGTTCTCCTGGCGAAATCAATAGTTCGTCATTATCGCCGAATAAGTCACTCATTTTATTATCCTTTTTATCACTAACTGGCTTCAATTGGGACCCAGAACGGATACATCTCTAAAAGCCTTCCACTTTTAAGATCTGATATTGTTCTTATCGTTGGCCATTCGACTATATATCAATATAAAGTCCCATCTGCCACTTGGTGATAAATATATAGCTACAAGCTATATCTCTATATCTGTTCTACGATCAGTTAGTGGTTGACAAGATATCTTTTTGTTAGCGAATCACTAACAAATCACAGTTTTTGCAACCCCCCGCAATTTTTGCGAGGAGCTGCTGTAATTTAGAAATTACAATTACGGGTGTAAGTTTTGTACGTACCACGCGTAAAATTGGCATGGATAGCAGCAATACTTTCATCCGAAACTTCCCAAGGCACCTCATGGCTGGCTTCTCTGCCGGTTACGAGATTGGAAACTACTTGATAAGTGGTTTCGCCATAGCGCTTCAGAAAGTTTTGACGAGCTGTACGAGTGCGAGCACTCTTTTGTTGTGGAGTCA
>JAEORY010000502.1 GCA_016840645.1 Candidatus Borrarchaeota archaeon
TTTCTTTCGACTTTAAGGTTCATGTGCCGTGCCATCACCCCTTCACGATATTTTCAAATCAAGCAGTCCTTGAAGGATATAGTCAAAACCCGATACTTTCTGACGACCCCAATAGCCCTGCACTACAAGATTCTACCCAAACGGAGCTCATAGAAGTAATATATGAAGAAATAGACATAGACACTTCTGTTTGTGAAAATGAAGAATTCTTATTTCAAGGATTAAGAATTCGTGAAGCTGGAATCTACCGTCTTTTCAACGAAAACTGTGATACACTATTCAATTTGAGTTTAGAAACATATCCTGCAGATACTATTTTTTCTACCATATATATCTGTGAAGGTGATTCATTCAATTTTAATGGCCAATGGTTAGGTCAGGAGGGCAGATACCAACATAGTGATACAGATTCCAATGAATGTCGACAACTGGAATATTTAGATTTGTATTTACTTTCAGGAGCCACAAGAATAAAAGATAGTCTGATATGCCAGGGGGAGCCAATCATATGGCGAGGTCAAACCATCAGCTTGGAAGGGTCCTATAGGGACACGATTCATCTAAGTGACTGTTATGAAATATTTCAACTCAACGTATCCTTCAGGGATTACTATATTAGCAATCAGGAAGCTCAAATTTGTCCGGGAGATAGTATTTACTTCTCAAATCAGTTTAGGTATCAGGAAGGACAATACAGAGATACGATCAATACCCGTCAAGGATGCGACACCATTATACTTTTCAACCTTGAAATTATTGATACCCCTGGTTTACCTGAATTGAATACTATTTGTGATCCACCAGCTCATGAACTATCATTTGAAGATCTAAATAGTTGGGCTGTATTTTGGGATAATGGGACGACCACAGCCATTACGTCTTACTCAAATGAAGGTATTGCAAGATACCAGTTAAGAACCAGCAACCCGGAATGTACCGTATCAGGTGAGGTGGATCTACCGCCATTACCTAATCTTGAATTTTTCAATATTTTATTTGATTCAACCCTTGCCTCAGGTAGCGTCTTAGATCTTAATCTGAATATTGATCCGAACGAATGGACGTTAGTTTGGAGTCCACCTGATAATTCGGGCTGCTCAGATTGTCCTTCCGTCAGTTACACAGCAAATGAAGACTTTCAATTAAGTTTAGAAGCTATTCACGAAGCCGGGTGCAGCTATCTTTTTAACGTGAACTACGAGGTCTTGGAACCATTAGTTGTTTTCATTCCCAACATATTCACACCCAACGGAGATGGTATTAATGACGAGTGGACAGTTTTCCCTTCTGACCCCAACAATTTTAATCTGATTGAAGCCGCACTCTTCGATCGTTGGGGCAATTTGATTAGGGAATGGAGCTCCTCGGATCAACTCATTTGGGATGGCACCTATAAAGGTCAAGATTGTGATGAGGGCGTATATACCTATATAATACAGTTTCAAGATTCCATAAATAATCGTTACATCAAAAAAGGAACGATTACTTTGGCCCGATGAAAAATTTTTCCTCTCTTAAATTAAGGTGCAGATGATAATTTCTTTTCCTAGAAGGTAGAGTTAATTTGATAGGTTCTTAAGCTTTTATTAAAAAAACTTGCTATCATGCATGATAATGTTTTCTTCTCTAGCCGACATTGAATATCTGTTTGAAATTAGCAAACAGAACACCCTTGCTCTTCAATTCAAATACAATAATCTTTTGTTAGGAATATGAAAATAATAGCCTTTTATGTTTAGAGACTCATAATCATATTTCCTATCATAAAAACGAATAAATCAAAACCTTAATACTGGGGATAATTTAGGATTTTATATTTTATAAACATACCTAATTCTTTATAAGTTCTTCTTATTATAGAATAGCCCTTTGTGGCATTATGCTTTAGCTTAAATTCTGCCATTGCATCAGACAGTTCTATTTTCCCATTTATTCGACTTGCAAATTCCGGAAAATATTGTTCAGCTTCTTCTAAAGGAAACTTCATCTTATATTCTTTATCCTTAAGAAATAAATCAATATTAGAATCAATCGTTTCTACCATATCAAGACAAGATTCATAATTTATAAAGTCCTTTCTCATAAGGATACCTTCATGATATGCCCTAGACATAGTTCTAAATCTCTTGCGTTTGTTAAAATAACTTAGAGCTACTTTCTCAGGGTTTCTTTGGAGATGAACATAAAAAGCTTCATTTCCAAAGTGTTTGTCTAACCTTCCCAAAACCCATGCTAATCTGTTGTCAGCCTCAATATGGTTAGGGGGATATGAAAATCTATCATATCCATAACGGGATGTTAAGCTTTCATGATTCGCCGAGTAATTAGTAAAATGTTGACAAGCCCTAATAAAACCCATGGTTCCTGATCTTCCTGTACTGAGAACAAATACATTCATAATTAGTGTTGTACATTTATCTGAACTCTAAAAGTAACAAGTTAAGATTAAAAACTGTAGATATGCCCAATCACCTGATTTGGTTATGTAGGCTCCCCCTTTTTTGGACAGTTTTAAATTACAGAATAATTCTTAGTTGTTGTTTCCTTTCCGGATCCAGAAATGAATTTTTTACGTATGAAATTGGAGGTACTCTTTTGAGACTATCGTGCGGTCTGTGGTTATTGTAATCATATACCCATTCTTCTGTCTTGATCCAAAGTTGTTCAATAAAGAACATTCAAAAAGAACAGTAAAAGCCAAGACACAGAAGGTTTACGTACTGAAAGTTAGAATATATCAGGAAGGTAATAAGGGGGCTCAGATTGTCTCAAAGTGTTTAGAGATGCTACAAATTGAATCGAATAAACATCTCCGAGAGAGTCAACCTTCATACCTTCTCTTCATCTAGGACAGAACTTATTTGAGCGATCAGAAAAATATATCTTTGCTACCTTTATGTAAAAAAATGCAATTTGCATAAAAAAGGTAAGGTAGTCTATGCAATAAATACAATCATTGAGGAAGCTACACCATTAATAAAAGTTAACTACTTTCAAGAAAACCGTGTTTTTCATATGGACCCGAAGAAAAAAATAATAAAACACAAAAACCATGCTTATCTCACAAGACTGAGCAATACAAAGTCTCTGATGCTAAAGTACGTAAGTAAGGATAGTAAAATACTAGATTTAGGGCCTGACAATAGCTTAAGAACTGAACTGAAGAAAATTGGATTTGCAATAGAAGGTACAGGTACTCAAAACCTTGACTCAAATTGGATAACACCCCCTTCAGATGTCGTTACAGCCTTCGAAATAATAGAACATCTAAGAAATCCATACGTGGTGTTAAAAAGCATCCAAGCAAAGAAATTAATTCTATCTGTTCCACTAAATGTTTGGTTCTCTAAACCTTATTGGAATGATTCTGATCCGTTTAGCACTCATTTCCATGAGTTTTACCCTAAACAAATCAAAAGTCTTCTAGATGTAACTGGATGGAACGTTATTCATGAGGAGAAATGGAAATGGAAAAAAAGTCCTTTAAAACCTCGTCCTCTATTGCGTCGATTTGGGCCTTGGTATTCTTGGATTGCAATCGTTGCTGAAAGGTCCTAACTATAATAGCTTTGGAAGCTCAACAAACAATAGTCATAATGAAATATTTCGAAGAGTTACTGTGTGCCGCAAGAGTTGTTTCCATATTAGTTATTTTGTGA
>JAEORY010000503.1 GCA_016840645.1 Candidatus Borrarchaeota archaeon
GAGGTATAAGAGTACGGATGGGTATGAGATCAATGCGTATTTGTACAAGCCGAGGGAGATAGGCGCTGGGGAGAAGTTTCCTGGGATCGTGTGGATTCACGGAGGGTATAAAGGAGGAGGCAACTGGCAATTCGATGACAGCTTCCTTCAGCAGCGCAATTCGTCTAAGCAAAGTGTTCAATTCATGGTTCAGTATGGTTATGTGGTGCTTCAGCCCAATACTCGGGGAAGCACAGGGTATGGCAAGGAATTTGAAAAGGCGAACAATGGTCGCTGGGGTGAAAACGAGCTGAAAGACATTCTTGCGGGAGTGGAGTACTTAAAGTCCTTACCCTGCTTGGATAAAAAGAATATTGGCATAACAGGGAGAAGCTATGGCGGGACCATGACTATGGGTGCGATTTCAAAAGCACCAGGTGTTTTTCAGGCCGCGGTCGCAGAAGCTGGACTATCCGATTGGGCCAGCGGAATCAATAATGATTATCCCGTTGATACTATAAAGATGTTTGAATATGAAATTGGTCCATTAGTAGGAAATGAAAGCTTGTATAGGGAACTCTCACCCATAGCCAATGTGGAAAATATCAAAACCCCAGTTTTCATTGTTCAAGGGAATGGAGCTTCGCCAGGAGCTCTGGGATTTGCAAAATCTCATGGGTTTGTGGTACTGCCAGACTCGAAACTGTTTGCCAAGAGTTTGCTAAGACATTTCAAAGTGTTTGAATATAAGGAATATCCAAGTAGTGGTTATTATGTATCATCTCATGAAAGCAGACGTCAGTTTTTTGTAGATAGATTAGATTTCTTTGAGCGGTTTCTTAAAGGCAAAGCGGCCATAAACTAAATTTTTGTTCAATACTATTCTAAGATGCACCAAATGAGCTTAAAAATAAGAATAAAAAGGAGAATGTATTATGAAACGAGTAATCTGTAGCAGCTTTTTCTTTTTATTAATCTTAGTCGGTTTAAACTTAAGTTGGACACAAAGCAATGAGCAATCAGAGAATCTTTTAGACAAACTTTTTCAAATAAACACTGTTGTCGGAGGATGGCGTTCACCTTCTCCGAAATGGTCTCCCGACGGATCACAAATTGTTTTCGAATCGAGACTGAATGATGGAGGTTTAGTAAGTATCAATGCCGAGGGTGGATTTCCTAAACGTTTGTCAGCTAATGTTGGTAAAACGGGATATTTTCATTTATATCATGATCCGAGATGGTCACCGGATGGGAAATGGATCTCCTATATCTCTGCAAAAAGTGGCACTCGAGAGATTTGGCTTTGGTCAGTGAAGGACGGTCATGACCTTAGGTTAACCAACCTTGGAGGACAAATTAGTGCATTGAACTGGTCACCGGATAGTAAATGGATTTCCCTGTCGAGCGACCATAATGGCAACTTTGATATTTGGAGGGTTGCCGTTCCAAGTGGTGAAGTTTTATGTCTCACAAGTGACAATTTGAATGAGGTTTATCCGGCCTGGACACCCGACTCGAAAAAAATATTTTATGTTCGGATGGATGAGCGTTGGATTGATCATGATATCATTGAAATCACTGTAGACGGCCAAAAACCTCGGTTGATTGTCTCTGATAAGGACTTTTTTGATTACGGAGCAGGACGCACTTTTGGATATCCTCTTATTTCTCCAGATGGAAAGAAGGTAGTTTTTCCCTCACATAGGAGCGGGTGGATAAATTTCTGGATAGTGCCGGTTGAGGGAGGTGATCCAAGGCCAATTGCACCAGAAGAGGCAGACCAGAGTGAAGCAAAATGGTCGCCTGATGGAAGGTCTATTGCATATATATCTAATCATAACGGAACCAAAAGCCTTCATGTTGTTCCCGCTGAGGGTGGGAAGCCACGTATATTAGTGGCACCACAAATAGGAATCTGTGGAAGTCCGGAATGGTCTCCTGATGGGACACGCATTAGTTATATTTTTAGTTCGCTCAATAAACCAAAAGATTTATACGTCGTTTATCTTAAGAATGGAGAGAAAAAACAGCTCACGTTCTCAATGCCGGCAGGGAACCTTGAGAAATCACTTATAATGCCTGAGAAAATTACTTATAAAAGTTCTGATGATTTGATAATCCACGCCTATCTTTACAAACCAGAGAGCAATCTTCCCGAAAAAAAATTTCCTGGGATTGTTTGGATTCATGGCGGTCCTACCGCTCAATTTGAAGATATATTCCAGCATCAACCTCAATCTTCTCAAAAAAGTGTACAGTTCATAGTGCAGAATGGATACGTCGTACTTCAACCAAATATTCGAGGAAGTTCGGGGTATGGAAAAGCATTTCAAAAAGGAAATCACGGGTGTTGGGGGGAATGTGATCTGGAAGATGTATTGGGGGGAGTCAAATACTTGCAATCGCTTCCTTTTGTTGATGATGACAGGATAGGCGTTACGGGCAGAGCCTATGGCGGGATGATGACTGTGGCGGCGGCCATGAATGCTCCCGGCGTTTTCAAGGCTGCAGTAGCAGAATCGATCTATTATGATTATGAGTTGGGAGATCTAAAGATGAATGCAGAACTTCGACAAAAACTCTTTAACTTAGAGAAGGTTGAGAACATAAAAACGCCAATATTGATTATTCGAGGGGAGGACGGAGATCCAACTAGACCGGAAACAGAGCTACTTGTGGAGGAACTAACAAAACATAGAAAACTTTTCCAATACAATACATATCCTGAGGAAGCTTATTATGTGTTTAGAACAAAAAACAGACAGCAGATGCTATTGGATAAATTGAAGTTTTATGACAAATACTTAAAAAGGTAAATCAGTTCCATATAGGTACTCGTTCTGTTTCAAAAATATATATTTCAAAAAGATCGACAGGGAAATAGCTTTGCATCGTTCTATTGATGTGTGCTAATTCATTCATAGAATTCCAGCATTTTGATTTCTTAATACTTTTTTAGATAGCTTATGAATTGAGTTCATCAAAATTGAGATTCTTTTGAATAAAAAAACCTGTGGCTGAAAAATGAATCTTTCATCTCTCGTCACGAAAGAACCAAAACAGTTTGGTGCTACTGATACACTTATGATAATGGCCATTTTTTTTTGGGGGATAAATTTTTCTATCGTCAAAATTGCTCTCCAGGAGTTTGATCCGTTAGGATTTAATGGATTTCGAATGGTTATTGCTTCTCTGTTCCTTATTATCATTCAACTTATCAGAGGAGAAAATTTCTTCATTGAAAAAACAGACATTGGCAAAATTGTTTTACTCGGTCTTATTGGTAATACAATTTTTCAGCTATTGTTTATCAATGGACTTAATCTGAGTAAAGCCTCCAATATTTCAGTTGTTATGGCCATGATTCCTCTATTCGTTGCCATATTAAGCTCCTTACTAAAAATAGAGAAAATTCACTGGGCTGCATGGATGGGAATCATTATTTCTCTTGTAGGATTTTATTTTGTAATAGCTGAGCAAGGCAGTATTATTCATACATCTTGGAAAAATATTAAAGGTGATATGATAGTTCTGTTTGGAAATCTTTTTTGGGCTGTTTATACTGTTTTATCAAAACCGTTCTTGGAAAAAATGTCTCCCATAAAATTTACTTCCTTAACCATGGCTATTGGCACTGTATTCTATTTGCCATTCTGTATTAATAGTTTTATCAAAATCCA
>JAEORY010000504.1 GCA_016840645.1 Candidatus Borrarchaeota archaeon
TTGGGCTTTCTACAACGCTGTTGTTAGAAAGCAACTTGAACGCTCTGAGGTCTATTTTGATCTTACGACAATGACCACAGATGCAAAAATCCGAATAGTGAAGTAAAAGGAGATTAAAACATGGCTAGAAGTTTTACGAGAGAAGCACTGGAAGCGAAGACGTCCAAGGAACTTAAAAGAATGTGTGTTGACGAGCTCGGTATCGTTGGCGTCACAAAGAAACCCAAGGACGATGTTATCAATGCCATCCTGGCACAGTACGGAGCCCCTGCAAAGGCCGCAATCGCCAAACCGGCGAAGTTGACCGGTATTGAGTATTCGGCGACGAGTACCCTGACTAAACCGAGCGCACCTTTTGGTCACAAAACCACCACGGCCATCCATGTGTCATGTGGTGCATCTTCAGGCAACTTCCCAGTTGCTGGCAAGACCGTGAAAGAAGTCGGCGACTTCCTTCGTGAGGTGCTGAACGTGGACCGTCTGTCAACCGGACTGGTCAATGGTAAAGAAGTTGGTGCCGATTATGTTCTGAAATCCGGTGACAACTTGGAATATCTAAAACCCGCAGGCAAAAAGGGTTGCTAAATAACTGATGGACTGGGGGGGCTCTTGTGGGCTCCCCATCCATTTATAAAGGACTAGAATCATGAATCCAGATACACAGAGAATTCTTGCAGAGAATGGCGTTGATAAAATTTCGTTTTATTTTATTAATAGTCCCATTGTGAATAATGCATTTACAGTGTGTGTTCTCATCAACTCCACGGAGAAGAGAATCGAAGCAAGAGGAGTTTCTATTTGTTCTCTCATGGATACCTTTTCCAAATCCGAAGGTAAGAATAAAGCCTTTGGGCGTGCGATTAAAGCTATCGTGAGGCGTAAGAACAGCTGGAAGATCAATGGGTCCGGCCGCGATGATGAATTTATTCCGCGGTCTTTTAAAGTGAAAACTGAAATTGAGGATGATAAGTTCAAAGGAGACATTGCCCCTGAACTTCAACGAATAGATCCGCATTTGCCAATCAGAGTTCAAAATGGTGGCAGGTACAAGAAATATTCATTTGAAATTCCTGCAAGTTATCCAATGAAGTTAGCAAATTCTCTATTCAAATATAAGTCGCACTACCGACCCGTCCCAGTTGGTGAAGAAGAGAATGAGCTTCTCAAGAAGCTAACTATATTTACAGAACCAATCGAAGATGACAGCGTATCAGTTACAATCGTAGGACGAGGATACGATCAAGAGGATTTTCGATAGGATCTGATTTGAAAAAAGGGGGTTTCTAATAACCCCCTATCACTTTGTTTTAAAGGAGACTATAAAACGTGGCGTACAAGAATGTTGTAATAATTGGTCTCGGTACACTTGGTGGGTATATCGCAGAGGCTGTAACCAATTTAGATAGCACCGAAAAAATAGTCATAATAGACCACGATATAGTTGAACAGAAGAATTTGAAAAATTCTATATACAGGCAAATTGATATAGGGATTCCGAAGGTGGAAGCCTTAAAGGACATTCTACAGCAACAACAACCAGATGTTGAAGTGTGGGCGTTTCATGTTGAGTACAAAGAAGGCATAACGAAACTCCCGAAAGAAGACTTGGTTATTGACTGTAGAGACTTTACCTATAACAGACAAAGCGAGATTGATGCAAGATTTTATATTTCATCAAGATACTTGATGGCAGATTTCAGAAAGAACATTAAATACAAACAACAGCAAGCCGGAAAATACATTTTAGAATTATCAAGAAGCGATTTAAGGCATGCTGCATCAATAGTTTCTATGTTGATCCACAGCAATACAATCCAATCTCTTATAAAAAGCCAATCTGTTCAAAAATATGAACTTGATTATGTAAAACATACCGACAGTTGTAATTATGATGTTGTGTATGAGAACGTAGTAGGGGAAGAAAAATTTGTTAATCTTCCCGACAAAATTGTCCCGATTATGGAGATGAATCAGAAAAAGGATGTAACTGTCTTTCTTGGAAGCAGAGTATATCCAATTTCAGAAGCGGTGATACCAGTTAAAAGTTTGTTGAGTAGTTCTGATGTAATATCAAGTTTCTCATCAGTAGTTGCTTGTCAAAGCGATTTTAATAATTTTGTGGTATCAATATTTAAGGAAAATGGTAATGTTTTTATTGAACTGATACCCGATACCGGAGCTGCATGATGGAAATATTAAACCATGAAGTGACAGACTATATCAGACCAAGGAAATTGATTTTTCGTAATGAGATATATACAATCACCAAACTAGCAAGCAAGTTTGAAATTGTTAGTTATGTGGTAAAAACTGTCAATGGAAAAATTGACATGGTTATATTGAACAATCCACATCCAAATGCAGTACCAAGGACTGGTGAGTTTTGTATACCGAATAGCTTAAGAAAACACGAGTTGACTCAAAACTCAAAGAATATGATTACAAGCATGTTATCATGCTTCAACTTAGACGATTGTTACTTCACACCTTGGGATGAATTAGAATATGAAAAACAAGAGGTGATAGGAGCATGGAAGAAAAGGACAAATTAACAGATGATCAAATGAAAAGCCAGATTTCAAATGTTATTGATGAGCTTGCAAGTGCTGGAAAACAGGCGATCAGATCAGTCTTTGATTTGATGGTTACAAGGACTGCTGATACAGCAAGCGACTTGGCTGATAAAGGTGTCGAGAAATTGAAACAGACAATCGACAAAAAGGTGGAAAATGACAAAGACAAGGAAGATTAGCATTGAACAACCATCACTATTGGAGCAAGAAATCGTCCGAATAGTTGATAAAGCTATGAAAGACTCAAAGGTCCAACTAACAGCAGAAGATGTAAAAGTGATTGCTCATGATATCATGCCAGATCTGGATAGATTGATTTCACAAAAAGTTCAATTACATTTTCTTGCTATCGGACAATTTCTAATTGAAAAATTCAGTATGGGAGATTAAGAATGCCTAAAATACTAAATTATGCACAATTCTGTGAAAACTTAGACGAAGTGACGTCTCTAAAAACATTTGGAAAGAAAAAGTTTCACCCATCAGGATTATTCTCTGAACAAATATTTGGTCCAGTAAGAAACTATACATGCCAGTGCGGAATTTATCATGGAGTGTCAAAAGCCGGTGGTAAATGTGCTGAGTGTGGAGTTGCAGTTATTAATAGTGATGCGAGAAGAAAAACATTCGCAAAAATTATAATTCCAATCAAAGTTGTGAATCCATTATTCTATGATTTGCTTGTAGATTTAGCTGGTAAAGGATTTAAGAAAGCTCTTGACGATCTTATGAGGAATGAGAAAAGTGTTCTTTATATTGATCGTGAAGAGTTTGTTACCACAGATGAAGGAGGAGTTCCCGAAGGTATTACAGATAAGTGGGAGCGAGCCGAAGCAATTCAAGTCTTAGTTGAAAGATATGCAACTGATATGGTCGAATACGGGGATGGTGAGTGGCAACTCGTATTGGATAATATTGAAAATCTACTAATAGACACAATTATTGTATTGCCTCCGGATCTAAGACCTACATCAAAAAGTTCCGGTGAGACAAAACAGTTAATGGACAAAATCAATCGTTACTATGTCCAAATACTCACTAAGAAGGAGATAATGAGAGATACGATTGTAGATATCCAGAGG
>JAEORY010000505.1 GCA_016840645.1 Candidatus Borrarchaeota archaeon
ATTGCTATTGGACTCCTAGTGGCTGAAAAACGTCTAAAAATCAGAGAAAAGATAAGGAGAAAAATTTTAAAACAATAGCGTTGAACCACACGTGAGAATGTCTTTCAAAAAGTCGATCAATGCTATTTTCGTGGCACATTTTTATTATTTTGATTTAAAAGGTGTTCATATGAGACCTCCAATCTGTGCAATTTGTGACAAAGATTTTCTAGATCTCGAAAATGGTGGGCTCGTTTATTTTAAGAAACGCCCTTCAGACATTGAGTGGGACACTAAGATGGAAAAAAAGGGAATGGTTGGGCATCCTCCTTATGCTGAATGGTTCTGCGAAGAACATTATGCTAAAGCTAAGGAATTAGAGGATAATACTATCGACAAAGCGATGAAGATTCTTCAAGAAACTTTTGGCTGAACAATCATTTCCTTTCAGAATTTTTTAAAAAAAGAATTGCGAAAAAGGAGACTATTTTCTTTAAAAAATAAGATTAATGGAAGTATTTCTTTACTGTCAACAGATATACCAAGACAATCGCTGAGATAACAGTCAGAATAAATGCAGCTCCAACCACTAATGTTAAAATCAAAGTGCCTATGATTCCAAGGATTTCAAAGATGATAGTTAGCCACCATGCCCAAGATCGCAGATTCCAAAGACCAGAACCAAGCGCTATGAAGATTATACCAAAGATCAATACAAAAACACCGACTGCAGCTATCCAGAATTCGTCTACGACTCCTCCCGCCAATGCAACAATCCCACCAGCGCCCAGAAACACAATGCCTTCGAGGATGGTTATAATAGCGATAAAACTAACTCCTATTGGTCTACCTGCTTTTGGGATGACAGCTGGTGGTGGTGGAGGAGTATAAGTTGTAGTAGGCTGTGATGGTGGAGATGGTGGTGGTGGTGTTGTCGCGAGAGGTTCAGTATCCAGATAAGCACCACAGTTAGGACATTGATTGTCACGTAAATCGGATGGCTTAATACTTTCGCCACAATAAGGGCAGTAACTCATTTTCAGATAACCTCTTTTTGTCACTCATATTCATAACACACAGCCGAGTATAAAAAAATTGTTTTTTTCAATAATCTCTTGAAAAAGGACGATAGCAAAGGGCTGATTAATACTAAGACGCAGGTTCTCTTAAGAGATGAGAATTTAAAATAATTAGATGGTCCCCTGGGCCGGATTTGAACCAGCAACCAACGGGTATCTGCGAGTAAGGGCTGACATTCATACATCTTTATTTTCATGAATGCTAACTACAGCCCGCCGCTCTTGGGGTCACTTGGGGTCACCAAGAGAAACTACCAGGTTGAGCTACCAGGGGACCGATTTTAGTAGGCTGTCCAAAGACACGCTTTCATAATAGCCATCTCTAACAGCTAGATTTCATTGATGTATAATACGTATAAATGTTTCTCTTGATATTGTCTTTATGTGAACAGCATTAAAACAATTGTGTTAGCTATCATCGGGCATATAATAGATCAATAAAAAAAAAGAGTTTGCGCAGTTTTTTGTAAATTGTTTAGAATGAAAATTCTGAGTCAAACTCTTCTAAAAGTGCTTCTGCTGATAATTTCCATCTTGCTTTATCGTATGCGCCTCTTCCATCAACCTTTCCAGCCTTTTTCAGCACCAGTAGATGCATATAAACGGTGGAATGATCGATTAATCGGCTCATTTGTGGCCCCCATGAGATGCCCATTCTCTCTTCCGCCTCTCTAGCTAGTTTACCTGTTGACATCTCTTTCCCATATTCATTTAATACATCGATAATTGTTTGATTCCATTGCTTGTGTCCATCAATCGCCATTCTTAGCATTTCCATCCCATCGGTTTTCATATACGCCTCGTCGTGCACCGGACACAACAATTTCCAATTCATGTTAAGTAGCCCTTGTAATGCTTTGAATCTTCTTGAAGCATCGCCCGTGAAATCGATATAATACTTATAACTATCTCCTGGGTACATCAAAGCTTCATCGCCAATAAATATCGCTTTACTTCGTGGCTCATAGTAGAAGACATGTCCCGCACAATGTCCACCTGTGTAGATAACTTCTAGATCTGTATTTCCGAAGGATATCGTATCGCCATCTTCGACGGTTTGATCAACAGTACATGCTTGTAGACGATCAGTGGGTGAGCCATAGAAGGAAAGCATAAATTTATCGCTCTTTCCGAGCATATAATGATCTGTACTTAATTTTTTGGGATTTGAAAGTGTTGCTTCTGCTTTTTGATGAGCAACTATCTTTGCCTTTGTTTTCTTTTTCAGCCACGCATGAGCGCCAAAATGATCATAGTGTTCGTGCGTTGTTAGAATGTAAGCGACATCCTCTGCGTTTCTCCCATAATCCCCAATACAGTTCAAAATATCATTTTTGGGAGTTTTGGGTGTTCCAGAGTCTATTATTGCGATTTCACTATCGAATATAATATAACAGGCGTTAATTTCGTCTTCTATCGACTCATCGCCTACTACACGTATAATATCTGGGGTGACTTCAAAGTAGCTCATTATTGAACCTCCAGTAATCTTAACTTAGTCAGGTTTAACTTCGGTGAACACACTACATTAATCTTTTGTTTTATCATTACTGCTTGAAAAAACTCTTCTTTTAGGTAGGTAGGACTTCATTTCTTTCTTTAACCTCGCAATATATTTTTTTGTTAAAGTATTAATTCGTTATGAACAAAAAATAGCATGAAAACTTGATTTCCGCTTTTAAAAACTATAAATAGATGATCATCAAAATGAAAGATGCACTCAAATAATTAGACTTTTCTAAATAGCTAAAAATTTTAAAATGAGTGGGGGATTTTTGATCGAAAACGAACAAGACAAGAAGAAAGAACGTGGTTTTCCTCTTAAATGTCCTGAGTGCGGATCAACTCACATTTTGACTGATGAGTTGAGGGGCGAACTAAAATGTGGTAATTGTGGACTTGTTATTACAGATTTTCTTATTGATAGCAGACCCGAATGGCGTGCATTCTCTCCTGAAGACCATGATAAGAAAAGTCGAATTGGTCCACCTAGTTCATTAACCGCACCAGATCGGTATTTATCAACAACAATCGGGAGAGATCTCTCAGGACTTTCACCAGAGAGAAGAGCTCGAATAGAACGTTTACGAAGACTTCAAGCAAGATCAGTGCTTGGAGTTCCTGGAGGACGAAATTTAGCGCGTGCAATGTCCGAAATGAAACGTATTAGTTCACAATTAGGCATGCCTTCAAGTATACTGGAAAGTGCAGCCTTTGTATACAGAAAAGCACTCAGCGAAGGTATCACGAAAGGAAGATCAATAAATGCAGTTGTCGCTGCCGCATTGTATGCAGCGTCTCGCCTTCATAAATCACCTAGAACGTTGGAAGAAATAGCGGAAATAAGTAAATGCATATCAAAAAAAGAGGTAGCACGAGTTTATAGAATCATTCTCAATAAACTTCCACAACTGCATGTACCTCTTATAGAACCAGAGGAATATATTTCACGACTTGCAACAGATTTGAAACTAAGTGGCGAAGTACAAGTGAGAGCGCTCGAAATCCTTGAACAAGCTAAGAGTATGCATATTACAAGAGGTAAATTACCGATAGGTATTGCTGCAGCAGCAATCTATATAGCAGCTATTGA
>JAEORY010000506.1 GCA_016840645.1 Candidatus Borrarchaeota archaeon
CTTCTTCAATCCTCTTAAAAAGATTAGTGTCAATATCTTCTTTTTTCATCTCAGTAAGCGGCTGAATTGCGCGTTGGTCTCCAATTCGTCCAAGTAGTTGCACAGCCTTTCTTTTGACACCTGCATCTTCATCATTCAAGGCGACAATTAGTGGACCAATTGCAAGTTCTTCATCAAGATGCCTCAATGATTCTGCGGCACGCCATCTAACTCCTGGGTCCTCATCATATTTTAAAGAATTGAGCAACTCCACAATTGCGCCTTTATCTCCTAAAAAACCAAGCACCTCTACAATTTTTCGGCGGATTCCTGCGTCTTCATTTGCTAGCGCTTCAGTTAAGGGGTTGACGGCTCTTTTATCTTTAATAAATCCTAATGCCTCTATGATTTTCCAACGAACGCTTTCATCATGATCGTTTCTCAATGAATCAAGCAATGTTAATACGGTTCTTTTATCCATGTATATTCCTAATGCTTCAGCTGCATAGAAACGAACTTCATCATTGTCATCATCAAGTACTCCTGTAATCGGTGCCACAGCTTTTTCAGCACTATTTTCAATATGACCAAGTGCCCATGTCGCATTCATTCGAATATTATTGTTGTCTTCATCCAATGCTGCAATAAGAGGATCTACTGCTGAAAAACCAATTTTCGTTAACGCTGAAGCCGCCCATCCCCGAATCTCTCGACATTCATCATTTAATGTTTTGATTAAAGGCTCTATAGCACGATCATCTCTAATTGCGCCTAATGTTCTAACCACCTCGCCTCGAACATCCGCATCCTCATCATTTAAAACCTCAATAAGTGGCTCAACAGTCAGAGGATCTCTAAGATTCCCAAGAATATACGCGGCGTTTTTTCGAATAATACTATCTTCATGTTTCAACGCATTAATCAGTATGTTGATTTCTTTTCGTCGCTTCGCAAGAGTGCGAAGTAAATAGGCAACATCGTCTCTTAAACTTGAACTTTTATCCTCTAACTCATATAGAAGCCGTATTATTCTATCTTCAGTAGTTTCAGGCATGTCTTCTGTTTCTGACAAGTAATCCTGTCCTCCACACTGTAGAGCAGGCGTTATATTGTCTTTTGAATTTTGATCCATAATAAGTTACTGTACACTGCTTATTATTATTTTTTGTTCTCATTCTTGTCAGAATTATTTTTGTCGTCAAAAACAAGATAAAAATGCTTTGAAAGGTCATTAAGAAGAGATTTCCCCTATCTTATATAACCTTTAGCTTTGAGCAATTCAGCGTTTAAGATTCCACCACCAGCAGCTCCTCTTACGGTATTATGACTTAAACTCACAAATTTCCAATCAAACACATTATCTTTTCGGAGTCGGCCAACGGTTACAGCCATCCCTTTGTCATTATCTCTGTCCTTCCGTGGTTGTGGCCGGTCTTCATTGTCAGTGTAAATAATTGGCTGTTTTGGTGCAAAAGGTAAATTCAACTCTTGAGGTACGCTCTTGAAGTCTTTCCAAATTTTTAAAATCTCCTCACGAGTCGGGACTTTATCCTTGAACTTAACATTAACTGACGCGGTGTGACCGTCAACAACTGGAACTCTGGTGCAAGTTGTACTTATTTGAATATCTTTATAATTCTCAATTCCTTTTTCACCAATTTTTCCCATTATTTTTAGCGGTTCTTCTTCGGATTTAGCTTCTTCACCACTTATATAGGGGATTACATTGTCAACCAAATCCAGTGAAGGCACACCAGGATAACCCGCGCCGGACGTCGCTTGTAGGGTTGTAATAATCACTTTATCTATCTTATATCCAGCTTGTTCCAGTGCATAAAGAGGGGTCATGTAACTTTGAAGAGAACAATTTGGCTTGACAGCAATAAAGCCGCCGTTTTCAATCCCGCGGTTCTTTTGTTGGATTGGAATCACATCTACGTGTTTATGATTAATCTCGGGTATTAACATCGGTACATCTTTGATCCGTCTATTTGCTGAACTATTACTGACTACTGGAATTCCTTTGTGTGCATATGTAAATTCAACCTTTCTGGTATCTTCTTTTGGAAGGGTCATTGCAGAAAATACGAATGATACCTCTGGATTTAATGAGTCAAAATCTTGCACGTCCCTGACAATCAAATTCTTGACGTTTTCTGGGACGGGAACTATCATCTGCCATTTCTTTTTTACTGCATCATAATATGTTTTTCCAGCAGACCTGGGTGATGCGGCAACATCTACTATTTCAAACCATGGATGATTTACTAATAATCGAACATAGTTTTGTCCGACTACGCCCGTTGCACCTAATATTCCGATTTTGATTTTATCCATTTTAAATCCCTTTCACTTAATCTTTTTTTCACCTAATTCGAAAGCCTCATGAAGTGCCCTAACTGTTAAGCCTCCGTCTTTTTCCTTGACAACAAAACTGATATTCAATTCCGATGATCCTTGTGCAATCATTCGGACATTTACCTGTTTTTGTGCAACAGCTTGGAAAACCTTAGCCGCAACTCCGGGAGTACCCTTTAAACCTTCTCCCACTACTCCAATGACGCATATGTCGTCTTCGCTGCGAACATATTTGATATAGTTTGTATGAGCAAATGTCTCTTTCAAAGCTTTTTCTGTCTTTCTTATATCAGAACGATTTATAACGATGGAGATGTTTGCTTCGCTACTACTTTGAGAAATCATTATAACATTTGCATCCGCTTTTTCGAAAGCCTCAAAAATGCGTGCAGCTATCCCGACCACTCCAGGGGTGCCTATCCCAACTTCGATTATTCCAGCGTTAAATAATACACTTACTGCTTTTGCGACATTTTCAACCTGTTCCGTAACGGGTACTATTACTGACCCTTCTGCATCAGGTTTGAACGTATTTTTGACCCGAACAAGAATGTTTTCTCTCTCCATAATGGGCTGCAGGCATTTAGGGTGGAGAATCTTCGCCCCAAAGTAGGCGAGTTCCATTGCTTCGGCATAAGACAAAGAAGGTATAGTTTGTGCATTTGGCTCAAGATTTGGGTCTGTTGTTAAAACACCTGTTGTTTCTTTCCAAAAAATTATTTCTTCAGCCTCAAGTACAGCACCAATTATCACTGCAGAAAAATCAGTACCGCCACGTCCCAAAGTTGTGATAAGGCCATCTTCAGTCGAGGCAATAAAACCAGAAATAATTAGTGTATATCCCTGTTCAAGAAGAGGCAAAAGAGTTTTTTGAATTTTTTCAGTGGAGATATTCCAAATAGGTCGAGCGTTGCCAAAACGGTCATCTGTGACAATTCCAGCCTCATATCCCGTTAAATACACAGCAGGAATATTCAAATTCTTGACTGCACCCCAAAGAATTGGCGTAGATAGTCGTTCACCAAAAGACATAACTTTATCTCTAGCCTGTGAACTCAGTTCTTTTAATAAAGAGATGCCGATCAGTACTCTTTCTAATTCTTCAAGAGTTTCAGTAAGTTTTTGTTCGATCTCTTTTAGGATTAACTCATCATCGATACTCTCTTCTGCCGCTTTTAGATGTTTTTTCAGTAATTCTTGAATAAAGTCTCTGAGAACTTCTTTTTTAATGTCTTTTTGAGATCTTTCTGCATAGTCAATTAACTGATCGGTAACTCCTGCCATTGCTGAAACCAATACAATGGTCTCATT
>JAEORY010000507.1 GCA_016840645.1 Candidatus Borrarchaeota archaeon
CTCTGCTTCTGGACCACCTTCTTCGATTGTTTTAATGTTTTTTAGGGCTTCAAACGTCTTTTTTAATGCTCCCACCATATCGTCAGACGCCATAACCGCATGTGAAGCCTGTGCAGCAACAATTTCGGCTGCCATTTCCGTCAAAGTTTTTGCCATATCATTGTCCTCCTTTCGTCAGTCTGATCGTATTGTTGGCAAAGTTGCGAATTAATACAAAATAAGGGAAATCAAATTAGTTGTCAACAACTATTTGATATGTTTGAAATAATCACTGTTGCCCAAATTTGTGCATTACAAGTATACGAAATTATTAATTCATTCTCTCCACTTATATTCGAAACAATATTGCAAATGGAAGGTTTTTGTTCTACAGAGCAAATTTATTTTCCAAGCCCCTCTGTCTCTCAACCCTGACTATTGGTACGCAAAGTGCATATATAAGGCTTGCTAGTCCTGGCTGGCAACAAATTTTGCTGAGCGTCGCTACCAAAGAATTTTGTAGCTCAATTTGTCCAGACCTTAAGATAGGAAGCTATTTATCATAGGGGCAAAGAAAATGAAGAGGCTGGTCGTTATCTCTTTTGTAGGTCTTTCTTTGATTCTATTTTTTAGTTGTCTTGAACAAAAACAAGATCAGACAAAACCAGAAACCTTAAAAGAAATACGACTTCTTATTAATGATAACAACTTTGAAGGAGCGAGGCTCGCTGCAATTGATACCCTTGATCCGGAGATAAAATCGCTATATTATAAGGCAGATAGATACCTTGGACACGCATCACATGAGGATGTAAGATGCAATGAGAGGATTGAAGAGATCCTTTACAATATTGTCAAGAAAGTTCCTGCCAAGGAGACAAAGATTAATAGAGATATCTATGGTGAATTGCTTACACTTTATCCGGAAAATGAGCTTTATAAAAGAAAATTTATATACTATGACAGAAAAGCCAGAGGAGTTTTTAAATAACAAGCTAAGGGTCTCCAGATAATTTACAAATTGAAATGCGTTAATTACTCAGACCACAATTTTTTCAAGCTCCTTCGCTTAGAATACCACCTACCAGCCACTGCGAAAGCTACCGCCCAACCTAGAAAAACTACATCATCAATTCTGCCGAGCATCAAATCAGGCATAAAAAAATAAACTATAGATCCAGCAAAAAAGCTTATACTGAGGGCCACCCTGTAGCCTATCCAGGTGAATATTCGAAAAAAAACAAGAAAAATGAATGTCCAAAATAGATAGAGGACCATGGTCCCTAAAAGGAGGTATTTACGAGGTATACTTTTTGAGAATTTCCGGAGAAAACTATCGAATTTTCCCTTTGGCTTTTGAAGGCGAATCTTTATTACCTCTCCTATGGTCGTTTTCTCGTCAACATAAGTCCCACCAGGTATCAAAAAGTCGAGCGTTATGGGAGCTTCTTGTTGATGTAGTGCGTCATTGGCGGCTCGAAACTCCATGGAGAGAATCTTGTTACTTATGAGATATACTGTTCCCGCAGCTGAAACAAGAAATAGCAACGACAGCGCTGACATAAACACCTTGGTTCTGAATGTCATGCTTAATACCTCGTTATGATAACCGATTACAGTATATTAAAACTTTATCTCAGGAAACGCCACGAGAAATTCTAACCTTGACAGTGATAGTAACTAGTGATAGCTCTCCTTGTCACTCAGCAGAAATATTATTAGGAGCCTCTGTTTATCATGTAAATGAAGAATACGGACCCCAAGGATCCGGCTTTGATATATATTCGCAGCCTAGACATTTTCATTATTTGAATAACCATCTCTTGGGGTCCATTGAATCTTTCCAACACCGCCTATGGGAGGGAGTCTGATGGAAATCAAACAGCGGGGGTCACATCTAGACCATCTGGTACGTCAGACGCGCATGCATCACACTCAACTTAGTTCAATGGCAGACATGAAAGCCAACATGCTTCTGACCATTACCTCGGTAGTTATAACCCTATCCGTCCGCTACATTACCGAACCCCATCTCAAGTGGGCTATAGTTGTATTGATTGCCTTTTCCTTGATGACCATTGGACTGGCAACCTACGCCGTCATGCCAAAAATACCGTTTTTCTTCAAAAGAGAGACAGGCGAAACAATTAAATCTCCAGGATTCAACCTGCTATTTTTTGCCGATTTCGTCCGACTTAGTTATGAAGAGTTTGAAACGGGTATGGAAGAGGTCATGAATGATCCCAGCCTTACCTATCAAGTACAAGTAAAGGAACTTTATACCTTGGGGATGTTTCTTGCTAAAAAAAAGTATCGTTTCCTAAGACTGGCCTACATTACCTTTATTATCGGTGCCTTTGCCAGTGCCATAATTGGTCTCCTTTCTGGAGTTCTTAGTTAACCCTATTGTTAAGAAAAATCTTGCAACTTTTCCTCCTTTTCCGTACTCTACCTTCAGGATGCTTTATCAAGTGGTAAGGCGTCGAGTATCCTTGTTGATCCCTTGCTCCATCGACAGTCTTTTGTGCCGCTGCTCAATCCCAATTACGCTCAACTTCTATTAGCCAATTCCTGGTAGAAATTTTGCAAGCACTATTTGAGCGGTGGAACGATATCCGATTTTTTGCTCGAAAAAGTCTCATCCCACAATAAGAGGATATAGCGATGGACGGCAGAGAAAGACGGTTGCAACCTAGAGTGGAGGTCAAGTGGCCTGTTACAATGTTGACCTCTGAAGGTGCAATAAAGGGAGAAACAAAAGATATTAGCATGCAAGGGGCATTTATTTACTGCGATAAGCCCCTTCCTCTCTCGGAGAGGTTCGTGTTAAGTGTTAAGGCCCCAGCAGCTTCCATGCAGGTTATGGCTCAAGTAGTTTGGGCCAGCAACTCATCCTCAGACAGAAAAAACGAGCCGGCTGGAATGGGCGTCCGCTTCATCTGGTCTTAATCCTAATTCCCCTCACCTTCCTGTTAATCACCCAAAAACAAATTTGCCCTCAACCTTTTTTCTCCAAAGGAATCATCATTCCATTCAGCTAAAGCCTTCCAGGCGACATCGTATTTGTTCCCCGCACTCCAGAGGAGCCAACCTCGGACTTTGGACTGGTCCAAAGCTCTAAGTTGCTCGAAAATATATTCTTCGTCAAAATTATTAGTCCCGAGGGGAAAGGCCTGGATCCAGGGCCTCAGGGTTACCTGTGAGTTTTTCAACAGCCGTGAGAATCTCTTACATGTCTCCAAAACTAGCAAGTAAGGGCGTTCGCTGGGATCGACTATACCTCGAAAGGGGTTATGAAAATGAGAAGGATAGATCATTGGCGAGATCACGTCACAGTGTGCGGCCAAATCTTCTATCTTTTGACCGGTCATCTCAACGTCCTTGGACCTACCCCAAGCAATAATCCCAAATACATCAATGGATAACAAGATTTGATGTGCAGCCAGCTCTTTCCGAGCCTGGGCAAGAAAGTCAGTAATTATCTTGTGTCTAGGAACTTCTTGCCTGTAGAAGCCGGATTCACCGTATTCGACATTTTCTTTAGTAGGAAATCTTATGTAGTCAAATTGAATTTCATCCACCCCCATTTCTGCCAATTCCCTGGCAATACCCAAGTTATACTCCTGAACCACTGGATGCGATGGATCCACCCACACTCTTCTG
>JAEORY010000508.1 GCA_016840645.1 Candidatus Borrarchaeota archaeon
GGACATTGTGAGAATTGAATGGATTGGGGAAAGATAAAAATCAAGCAAGGGAGTGTAAATAAATATTGGGGATAGGTTTGAATGAGACATTAGATTGGTAACTGGAGGTTGACGTCCTCAAACCCAAATTTTGGATTTAGTTATTTTTGATAATTGTATTGACCATTATCTTAACCAAGCTACCAGGAGGCCTGACAACCTCATTTTGAATAAAAAAACAGATTTATGTATCTGTCAGCAGAATTTGTAAAGGGACATTGGTCGGTATCATTTGATACCTGTCAATTATAGGAAACAGAATACTGGCGACTGTAGATCATAGCCTTTTGAGCTTTGAAATAGGAGAATCCAGTAAGGCGTCAAAGTCCTAGTTTACTGTTTCGAAGTTTTCGGGGATTGAGCCCATGGAGTTACTTGGAGTGTTTTTTCCCAAGGATTACTATGGATCAACTGAAAATTGTCCATTGTGTCCATTACGAGCATTGTTGCCATGGATTTTGCGGTAAAACTGCAGTGAAGTGAAAATCGTTCAAGCGAAGCAAGTTGAGAATTTACAAAAGGTGTTTATATAATCCGGGAATGGGGAATGTATCTCTTAGTAAAAGGTGATTTATATCCTAATCGCTTTGAGGGCATACAGTTAAATTGTTTCTGATCTTACGATAATAAGGTCATTAATAATATGGATAACGTTTGTAAATATACTACTTGTTATGATACCTACTCAACAACGATGCTGAAATTTGACCCTCCGGGCGCATCACTTCCCTTAGGATAACCACTCTCTTCACTCCAATGTATCCAGTAATTGTCTCCAACTACAAACTTGAAATCATGAGGCCCTACAGGGATCAATATATCCTTTTCCCAAACAAACTTTCCTTCTCTTTCAATTTTTTCCAATCTGAAGAAGTTATTTGGTCGTATCTTACCCTTATCTGCATTTAGCCAGTTATTAAAGCTACCGGCTACGGAAACATCTGTAGCTTTCGCTGCCTCATGACTAGTACAGGTAAACTTTATTGTCCTAGTCTCTATATCGTCTGGATATTGGGCAAAGGAATAAGTTCGGAAAGCATCAACAAACTTATCCAAATCCCTTTTTGAGCGAGCAGATGTATTCATACTAATATTGAGCTCTAGAGCGGTGTTATGAATTGCATCCATGAGTCGCCGAGGAGCATTCTCGTGATCGATTTGTATGCAAGGATACCCTTCAAGGGGAGGTAAATCCTTTGGGGAAAGCCCAGGGGCTAGAACAGGTACGAGTAGCTTTCCAAAGACCCAAGCCGCACCTAACTCGAATAATACCCATGGGGATTCCAAGCTCTGTTGTGTTAATAATGCAAAAACAACAGTGCTTATATGAACATCCATGCGCAATTGTTCAGTAATAAGTTCACCAAAGTCTAACATATGGCCTGGTAGAGAAGTGCAGCGAATCTCTTCCTCTTTAATTTCTAATACTGAGAGGATGAAGTCAACTAAGTGTTCTGCAATTCTTGCATCAGTGTGTGAGTGGCTAATGAATATAACCTTGTTCATTTTTTCTCCTCATCACATCAATGTATATAGGATTACAAATTTGCAAAGAATATAATGGGATTTTGACCTTGATTGATAATTATATAAGAGGTTATGACAGGTTCCAAAGAATTGTTCAATCAAAAAGCCATTATTCTTCTCCATTAGTGAAATACCATTAATTGTCAATTCTGCTAGGGAGATTCTTTTTATTACCGTGCCTCGGATAATCCAGGTTGAAAGCCTTATCCTTTATTGCTCCTTCCAAATTCCTAGTTTCCAGCTCCTACTATTTGATACTCTATACTAGGAATGTGTGTTGGCACCTTTTGAAATTGATTCAGTGGGAATATGAGCCCAGCTTCCTCAGTATTTGTAAGATTCCATGAGTAATCTACTGTAGAGACGGGTGGACAGGTATTGTCATCATTCGTTCTACTGCAAATCTGCTGCAATTGGTGTGATAGCTGTATCTAGAGTTTGTCTCCTCAAATCGCTTGGGACAACAATCGATTATTTATTTTCACATCTAATCTTTAAAGTCAAATCATTTAAGCTAATATCAAGATCTTCAATTAGTGTATTTGCAATATTGAGTCCATGAAGGTTAGCGTCCTTCAATCTGGTACCTAAGAGAAACGCATCACTCAAGTCTGCATTGGTTAATGATGATGATCGAAAGTCAGTTTCAGTTAGTAGCGATCCGCTTAAATTTGCATTTGTTAGGTCCGCCGATATGAAAATTGCTCTATCAAGTATAGTTTCACTAAGCTCACTACCGGATAAATTTGTTCCTGATAAATCGGCGTCACTCAAATCAGCTCTGCTTAATGAAATGATTGGCTCTTCAGCCTCTTTGGATCGTAATATCAACTTCGCCTCATATAAGAAACGAATGATTAAGCCCTTTCTTCTACCATCTACTTCCTGGAGAGCTGTTAAAGTAATTGCTCGAGCAATGGCCCTCATCTGATCTCTTGCTTCGGAACTATTCAATATATTATCGATCACTAGCTCTTTCATGCTTTCCAAGTATTGCCGTAATATTTCAATGTAGTGCTGTTCTTGTGCGATAGTTCGCTCTGTCTTACGTGCCTGAGCATTAAAATAAAGTGCACCTCCAGCCAAAACTATGGGTATCACCAACAATTCCAACCAATCCCATATTCTTTTGGATTCAAAACCCGTCAATCCAATTTCGAAGAAATACAAAATGATTAAACAAAAAATTACAAGAATAAATGTCCCAAGGAATAGGATACCAAACCGTTGTGTGTGGGTTAACCTTGACATGATGATTTTCCCCTAGAAGACTAGTACAGAGAATTAAAACCAGAATCGTATAGATCCTGACTTTCTAGTTCATATTAATATATATCCACATTAGCATTAGGACAATTTATGATATTCGCTACGATTTGTTTTCGCTATCGACTGGTCAATCGAGTTTCTTCAGGAAATTTTCTGATAAAAGAACGATTCTTGTCGAAAATTCTCATAAATTAAAAATCCTTGAAGATCAGATAATCTCCACCTGATTCCCAAGATTCACGATTAAGTATCGACACTTCAAAAATTATGGGACAGGAAAAATGTTACAGTGTCTATTTAATAAATAGTTGTCTTCTACCTCATTATCCAGTGGGTATCAAGTATGCTTTATTAAATTATCTCGGTTAATGTCAAGGATTTTAAATCTCAAATTCTTCGATGAGTTTGATAAGTACATAGAGTTTGACTTATCCGAATGGGGAGTTTTAGTTTCCTATATAATGACCAATATTGGAAACATAATCCCCTAGGAAGGGGATATTTTTATAGACAATAGTAGGTTATTGTTGTGGCATGTCCGATGAGAATCCTTTTGAAAATGACTTTCTCTTTCCAAGAGTCCAGAAACAGAATGCCCTCCAGGAACAGATCCGGGCGCTTGACAAGTTCCGAAATGAGATGAGCGATGAGGACAGAGAAACCTTCGATAATCTTCTCCAGAGGACGGATACCCATTCCTCGATCTCCTATTTGGCTCCAAGACAAACCCCGTTTGAACATCTTCTATTGACCATGATGATCGAAATCCACAAGGAAACAGAGAAAATCAGAGTTGAAGTCGAGTG
>JAEORY010000509.1 GCA_016840645.1 Candidatus Borrarchaeota archaeon
TAACTTCCTGTGACGTCCAAGTATTTCCCCATCGTTGCCGATAAATAGTATCGTATTATACAATGTTTCACTGCC
This sequence comes from Candidatus Borrarchaeota archaeon, assembly GCA_016840645.1. The sequence continues at coordinate 76 of JAEORY010000509.1, forward strand.
CTTGAGATCGCTTATCTCCGTACAACCGATAGCAGCTATTAAATTGGCTTCCCTTGTAGCATCACCTAATATTTCAGTATCACTACTTGGAATTTTCAATGAATTTTTCTGATATTCAACCATATAGTCTGACCATTTTGAAATTGGTTGTAATCCTCGCCAGTAAGGGTATCCTGGTATAAAGGTCTCAGAAAAAACAATTAACTTAGCTCCAACCCGTCCTGCCTCTTCTATAGTTTTACAGGCTTTATCTATAGTTGCTTCCTTATCCATGAAGACAGGTGCGACTTGAGCAGCAGCTACTTTAACCTTGTCTAACATTGTTATCACAATTCGGTTATTTTCTAACTTTTTGAAAATATGGGTTATATATGCACATCTTTTGTTGAATAGTTTTGTGGATCCGTACTGTGAACATCAGAAGTTGAAAAAAATCTACTTGAGTCTAATATAGAGACTAGACTAAAATTACCTTACGACAACGTAAATAATATCTATAAAGATTGTCAACCAATACGCCCATAAACTCTTGTATTTCACAAGCCCAATTGGCCCAATGATCATTAGACCAAGTGTAATGAAGTTAAACACAGCAAAAACGTATCCTAAAGAAGTTATCACTCCTTCTAAAATAACTTCAATAAAAACTGCTCCAATGAGCCAAAACATGAATATAACAGTAATAATTTGTAGAATAGTTAAAATAATGACACCTTTAGATATTTCAGATATTTTCCTCCCCCCATTCTATCAATAATTCAAGAATCAACTTATGTAATTATGTCTTTGTAATCCATTCCTAAAATAGTTTAGGGTGATCCGACAACGAATATTTTTGAATCAGTGAAAGTTTTATTCTGTGAGAGATTGGGTGTTGCTAAAATCGCGTATACTCAGTTGAGAATGATTTCAAAAAAATCAAATATGAGACAACAGTTCATTTAGGTGAACTTGCTAGAATAATGGCTTTAAGAAGTTCAAGAGTCAACTTAGGGTTTTTGAAAGGTAAACCGGAGAGCTTTCTAGCAAACGGTTTAACAAAAGATGACTGATAGTCAACGTCGCCAAATCTTTCTAATAGAGGCTCTAGAGTATTATCACTAACGGTTTTAAAAAGCGTATCGAGAGTTGGATCCTTTAGATTGTTTACAAATTTTCTCATATTCGCACTTTTTTTAAGTTCTGATCCGAATTTTTTTCGCCAGAGATTTTCATAATTTCTTACTTGAAGTGGAGTTTCTTTATTTAGGGCATCTACAACTATTTCTGCTGCAATTTTCGCGCAACTCATCCCAAAATAAAGTCCGCCTCCCGTTGTCGATTTCACATGACCTGCAGTATCTCCTACAAGCATTACAATGTCTTTTACAGTTATGGGAACTGGTCCGCCCATAGGAATAAGTCCTGCAAGCTTACTCTTTATTTCCCAATGCTTACCAAATTTCTTTGAAGCAACTGGATGTTTTTTAATGAAGTTTAGAAGTTTCTGAGATGCTTGCTTTAAAGTACCTTTAACACCTATACCTACTCTGGCACGATGCTCATTCACTGGAATGATCCATGAAAAGAAGCCTGGAGAGTATTTTGAAGAAAAATAAACTTCAACTGACTCAATATCCTCATACGAAACCGGGGATATTTCCATCTGGAAACTACTAACAAAATTCTTTTTTGTGGGCAAACCACATTGTTTAGCAATTAAGGAACGCACGCCTTCTGCATCAATAATCACATCAGCATGAATTTCAATAAGGCTAGAGTTCTGTCGCACAACAATGCCACAAATTCTGCCATTTTTCCTTAGAGGCTTCAGTCCCTTTGTTTTCAGAAGTATCTCTACTCCCTTATCTTGCGCCTCTTGACAAAGTTCTTTATCGAATGCTCCACGATCTACAATATAAGCCTGAGGAACTCTTTTTTTCGTAAGAATTAAATCACCAGAAGGAGAATAGAAGTAACTTCCTTTGACAGTATTTAGAATACTTTTTATTGGCAGATTTAATTCTCTGTATGCACGTGTAGATATTTTACCTGCGCATTGCACTGGCTTTCCAATTACTTTGTGATCTTCAATGAGGAGAATTTTGTAACCCTTGGCTAAGGTAGCGATTTCTTTTGCAGCATAAGATCCGCTAGGTCCACCACCTATCACAAGAACATCACATTTCATGTAAGGCTCCTCATTCAAACAAATTAGATAATGTAGAAGTGCGGTATCTATATGTTTCCCCTAAAGAAAAAAATAGAAATAAGTTAAAAAGATTCTATAACAGTATAACTTTAATTGGCGCTTCCTTTCAGTTCTTCTTTGAGTGCTTTTCTTAGAACCTTTCCTACGCTTGTCATTGGAAGGCTTTCTCGAAATTCCACAAGTTTAGGTACTTTAAAGTTCGCAATTTTTTCTTCACAGAACGTGATAATTTCTTCTTCTGTCGCGTTTTGTCCTTCTTTGAGTACAATGTATGCTTTCACAGTTTCTCCTCTGTATTCGTCTGGAATACCAATGGCAGCAGCTGTTTTTACCTTTGGATGTTCGTATAATACTTCCTCGACGTCGCGTGGGTAAACATTATAGCCTGAAACATTGATCATGTCCTTCTTTCTATCTACGATAAAGAAGTATCCTTCCTCATCCATAGTCGCAATATCTCCAGTACGAAGTTCACCGTTTACTAACGCAAGTTTCGTTTCTTCAGGTTTTTTCCAGTATCCCTTCATCACATTTGGTCCACGAATCGCTAACTCACCACGTTCGCCGATAGGCACTGTATTTCCGTTTTCATCAATAACACGTGCGACAATGTCAATAATTGGGATTCCTATTGAACCTCCCTTTTTTCGTGCTATTGGGCTTAAATGAGTGACTGGGGCAGCTTCTGTAAGTCCGTAACCTTCCAAAAGATTTACACCTGTCTTGTCCGCAAATTGTCGCATTACTTGAACTGGAAGAGATGAACCACCAGAAAGCGCAAAGCGAAGTGAACTAAGATCAGATTTTTCAAGTTCTGGGTAGTGTAAGAGCGCGATAAACGCTGTTGGAACGCAAGGTAAATAGGTAATCTTATAGGTTGAAATCAGTTCAAGTACCTTCGCTGGATTAAATCTTGGCATCAAGAACACGGTTCCTGCACTTGAAAGTGGGCCTGTCATCGCACAGGTCATACCGAAAATATGCGTAAGTGGTAAGACGGCAATGGTACTTTCCTTTCCCTCTTCGAAATAAAACCAGTTAGTGAACGTTATAGCATTTGATACAAGGTTGTAATTAGTGAGCAGAGCTCCTTTGGGGATTCCAGTCGTACCTCCTGTGTAACCTAAGACTGCGATGTCTTCTGATTGTATATCTACTTCAGGAGGATTAGGTTTAGTTTTAGAAAGTAACTCATAAAAACTAAGAGTATTTGGAAAAGTTTCTTTTCCGACAATTATTACATTTTTTAGAGATGATTCTTTTCGAACATTTTCCACTACAGGATATGATTCTTCTGTGACTACTATAGTTTCAGCTCCTGAATCCTTGAGTATGAAACCTATTTCTTTTTCGCGATATGCT
>JAEORY010000510.1 GCA_016840645.1 Candidatus Borrarchaeota archaeon
AGAGGCTCTTGAAACGCTGGTCCTCAATACCCTCCAGCAGGTGGTGAACGAAGGGGTCCCAGAAGATCTTCTCGACAGCGCCCTGCATCAATTAGAAATTTCTCGCAGCGAGATCACAGGAGGAGGTTACCCATATGGGCTCACTCTGTTTTTCCGATCTGCGCTTTTTAAGCAACACATGGGCAAGGCTGAATATGGGTTGATGACTCACTCACTTTTTGATGATTTAAGACAGTCCATCGCGAAAAACCCCCGTTATCTTGAAGATCTTATCGACAAATACTTAATTCAGAACCCACACCGCGTCTTGCTCACTCTTGAGCCGAGTCATGATTTGGCTCAACAGGAATTAAAGCGAGAACAACAAAAGTTATCAGACATCCAGTCACAGTTAACAGATGCAGAAATACAAGCAATTCAACAACAAACCGCTGATTTAAAAACCTATCAACTGTCGGCAGAAGATGAAAATCATGATGTACTTCCCAAGACGACATTGATGGAAGTGCCCAAAGAAGCCCGTGATTTCCCCCTTCACCAAGAAACTCTGGGCGCCCTTGATGTGTATCACCACGAAACGTTCACAAATGACATCTTGTATGCCGATATTGTTTATAAACTACCCAATATACCAGAACATTATCTCCCTTATGTGCGCCTTTTTGAGATGCTCTTATCACAGGTAGGGTGTGGAGGACGTTCCTATGAAGAAAACTTGGATTACATTGAGCGACATACCGGGGGAGTTAGTGCAGGATTAAGCTTTAACAACACAGCATTTGATCATACTCAATTTACCCCCACATTTCACATAGGTGGTAAAGCGCTCAATCGAAAAATCCCGAAGCTGTTCGAGCTTATGCGAGACATGATCACAAGCATTGATTTTCAAGACCTAGGTCGCCTGAAGGAAGTGATCTTCAAACACTTCACAAACCTGGAAACTTTCTTCACCCAACACGCGATGAAGTATGCGATAAATTTAGGAGCTTGTGGGTACAATGTTTCTTCCCGAATTTCAAATGAATGGTATGGGATTAATCATTACGTATTTATCAAAAACTTGGTTGAGAATTTTGACAATCGCATCCATGAAGTGATTGACATTTTGGAATGGCTTCAAAATCATTTGATGGGCCTTCAGGATGCACATCTTGTTCTAACATGCGAAGCCAAAGTGTACCAGAACCTTATTCAAAACAAGTTTTATGGACTACTAGACATCCCCCACCAAACCTATGAGCCTTGGAAAGGAAACTATTCAGTTCCCCTGATCTCCTCTCAGGCGCGTTTGGTCCCATCGCAAGTGGCATTTACGAGCACGGTAGTCCCAACCATCCCCTATGCCCATCAGGATGCCCCAGCATTGACATTAGCCAGCCACATTTTTGACAATGTAACTCTGCATCCCCGCATTCGGGAACAAGGAGGCGCCTACGGATCTGGCGCAGCGAATAATAGTCTCGCAGGTTATTTCTACTTTTACGCCTTCCGTGATCCCAATATTGTGCGCTCTTTAGATGCTTTTAAAGAAGCTATTGAGATTGTCAAAGAGAATGAATTCGACGAAGAACGTCTTGAAGAAGCGAAGTTAGAGACCATTCAGCAGCTAGACAACCCCGTCTCACCAGGGGCTCGTGGGATTGTTGCGTATCACTGGCTTTTAGAAGGACGGACAAAATATGTGCGGCAGAAGTATCGCGATCGCGTATTGTCTTTGAAGAGAGACGATGTGAAGCAAGCAGTATTTGAACACCTTTACCCCAAATATGACAAAGCCGTAGAAATCGTGTTTACAGGGAAAGAACTCCTCGAAAAAGAAAATCGCATTTTAAAAGAAAGGGGGCGCGATCTACTCGATGTACCAACAAGTCTTTAGCCTCATTCTTTTGATGTTAATCATCAATTTTTCAACAGAACTGTCAGAAGGGTTATGGCCTCTGACCTTCTCTTTCGCGATGGGGCTCGCGACCTTGGGCTACGCGCTTTGCCTGGGAGTGATCTATCTCCAAAACAGAGCTCTACGCTTAAAACGTCCGCAAATGAGTCTACTCGTTCAGTTGGAACTATTGGCCTATTTTACCACCTATTTGCTAGTCATCGGTGTCCAAACCAACTTCAATCCCTTTTTTAGATCATTAACGATACTCTCTTTTATCTGCCTCATCTTCTATTTTTTTGCCTTGGCTTTTTTTCGCTATACATTTGAAAGAATAACCGAAAATCGCTGGGACAAAGTCAAAGGACAAACCCTGTTTTTGCTTCCTTTTTTAATCCCCTATTTTGCTTTGACAGCGTTTTTTGACTTATTTGGAGATTTAGATGAGGTGGTAATGACTATGATCATGGGGGTTATTCTTGCATTGAGCCTTCTATTTCTCCCCTTTTTTCTTCAAAAATTTTGGCAATGCACCCCTCTACCCGATAATGACTTGCACAGAAAACTTGAATGCATCTGTCAACAAGCTCAATTCAAACATGGGGGAATAAAAATTTGGACTGTAATGGGATCTGCATTGACAGCAGCGATCGTGGGACTCCTCCCTCGCTTTCGATACATCATGTTTACCCCCAACTTAATCAAAGTGTTAGCCTCGGAACATATCGAAGCCATTTTGGCTCACGAAATCGGACACAGCAAACACCACCACCTAATTTTTTACCCTTTTATTGCTTTTGGGATGATGATCACGGTAGGGCTCTTTTTTTTGATGTTAGGAGGCAACATGGATCAAGCTTTAGAACCAATCTTTGCCTTTATCCCATATGCACTCATTATCTGGCTCTATTTCCGGTATATATTCGGATATTTTTCCCGTCTGTTTGAGAGACAAGCAGATCTATACGGATTTCGTCTGCAGATGTCCCCTGAACAAATGATAGGCGCTCTTGACCATGTTGCAATTGCTGCTGGAAATATTCATCGTCAGCCAAGCTGGCACCATTTTAGCATTCAACAAAGGATTGATTTCCTAAAAAAAGTGACCGAGGACCACTCATTGATCGCGAAACATGATCGGAAGGTCATAATGAGCCTGATCCTCTATTTTCTTCTTTTGATCCTTGGCACAATAACCCTTTTTTGGTATTAAATACGTTATGCAATTAGAAGATCTTGAAAAACTTTACGAGAAAATTAAAGAGCAAGGACTGAAGGATTTTCATAAATTCCTTGAGTTCCAGAGCATTAGCTGTGACCTTGACCATATCAAGGATGTAAAAGACTGCTCTGAGTGGCTTGTCGAATATTTAACAGCAGCAGGACTGAAAGTTGAGATTTGGGACACTACGGGCCACCCCGCACTTTTAGCCAGTTATCTCAAAGCAGGGGTTGATAAACCGACATTACTTCTATATCACCACTACGATGTTCAACCGGTTGAACCTTTGGAAGAGTGGGACAACCCTCCATTTACCCCAACCTTAAACAATGGTGCGATCTACGCACGAGGTGCCCAGGATAACAAAGGGCAATGTTTTTACTCTCTGCTCGCGATTACAGCCATTCTTAAAGAGACGGGAGCACTGCCCATTAACGTGAAGATATTAATAGAGGGCGAAGAAGAGATCGGTAGTCCTAGTCTTCCTGACTGGCTAAAGAAAAAGAAAAAAGAAATTCAGGCAGA
>JAEORY010000511.1 GCA_016840645.1 Candidatus Borrarchaeota archaeon
TTCTGTAGGTTCGTACGCCCCTAATAATGTATAGCCCAAGGTGCTCTTTCCCGACCCAGATTCGCCCACTAACGCGAACGTGACTTCCTTGGGTATTGCTAAACTCACTCCATCAACAGCCTTTACTAACCCAGCCGATGTTGGGAAGTATTTCTTAAGGTCTCTGAAAATAACTAATTCTTTCATCAATACTCTCACTCTATATACTTACTCAAAAAGAAAGCAGGCAACTTTGCGATACGAGCCGACATCGAACAATGGCGGTTTATCTTTTCTACATTTCTCCATTGCATGTTCACACCTCGGATGATAGCGACACCCAGTTGGCGGATTCAAATAGTCAGGTGGAAAACCAGGAATACCTTGATTAATTCCTTCTCCTGTAAGTTTGGGAACGCATGATATTAACTTTACGGTATATGGATGTAGCGGACGATTTAGTAGATCCTCCGTTTTTGCTTCTTCCAAGATACTTCCAGCATACATACAACATACCTTGTCAGTTAGGTTCTTCATCGTTCCTATTGCGTGGCTAATTAAAATAATAGATGTTTTTCTTGTCTCCACTAAATTATTAATGAGACGAAGAATTTGATCTTGTATGGTCACATCAAGACTTGTCCCCGGTTCATCAGCAATTAAAAGTTCCCCCCCACACATAAGTGCTTTAGCAATACAAATACGCTGTCTCATTCCCCCACTCAGTTGAATCGGGTAACACTCCATGATTCTTTCAGGATCGGGCATGTCTACATCTTTGAGCGTGGATATACATAAGTTATAATTTGTTTTCTTATCATAATCAGCGCTATCTGTTAATTTAGCAAATTTCACGGTATCCATTAATTGCGTACCAATCTTGAAAACTGGATTCAATGCAGCTGTTGGGTCTTGAAAAATCATAGATATTCCCTTTACACCATATTTTCTTTTTGACTTAAGAAGGTCTTTTTCTTTGTAAACAATTCGCCCACTTGTGATTTTTCCCTGTGGCACTGGGAGAATTTTCATTATGCATTTCATTGTAGTGGTCTTACCACTTCCCGATTCACCTATAAGCCCCACTTTCTCACTTTTATTTACTTTAAGTACAACATCATTAAGCACCTTTGCTGCACCCTTAAAGGTTTTATATTCTTGAAATAAATTTCTAACTTCTAGTAGAGGTTTGTCCACAATTCACATCTCCTGAGCACTGATTGCTTCTGCCATCCCATCTCCAACTAAATTGAAGCAATATACAACTAGTACTATTGCGAGTGCGGGAAATAATGTCATCCACCAAGCTTCTGGTAAAAACTTCGAACCATCTGCAATCATTGTTCCTAGACCTGGCTTCGGGGGTTGTACACCTAATCCGACGAAACTCAGAATGGAACCCATCAATATGACCAATCCCATATCTATAGTAATTTTTGTGAAAATAGTCCCAATACAGTTGGGGAGAATCTCCCGGAAAAGAATATGAAATCTACTGGCACCTATGGACTCTGCAGCTAGGACAAAGGCTTCACTGGAAAGCTGCTTGCTTAATCCATACAGAATGCGGGCATGAAAAGGCCAGTACGCAGCACTCACAGCTATCATCGCATAGAATAAATTCGTTGGTAAGACGGCCGATATTGTTAAAGCCATTAATAGAGGCGGAATTGCACAGAAGATGTCAACAATCCTCATTAACACTGTATCGATCCATGTATTATTGAAATAACCTGCGACCAACCCAAGCGTTACCCCTATGGGAATAGCAATTGAAAGTACGACAATCCCAATCAATAGTGAAAAACGGTAGCCAAAGATCATCCTACTAAAGATATCCCTACCCGCGAGATCAGTGCCACAGAAGTGCTTTAAACTAGGTGGTAGTCCAGCTTTACTAAAATCTACCACTGCACCCACATGTTCTGGATATGGGGTAATGAATGGGGCAAACAAAGCCGAGAAAATAATAATAAGTAGTAAGATAAGACCAAATACAGCAGATCGGTTTCTTGAGTAACTATACCATAGTTTACGAAACTGTTCTATTTTCTTATTTTTTATATTTGTCTCTTGTAAGTCTTGAACACTGAGCTTTGATTTTTTATTTCTTACTTCAATCATATAGACCTTCTACCTAAACGCCTCTTCTAAATCTCATTCGTGGATCTATTATTCCAATAATCAAATCAGTAGTCAAATTTACTATAGTAAATATTGCTCCAAAAATTAGTACTACTGCGATAACAGCGTTTAGATCTTTATGTAGCACAGTTTGCAGGGCATACCGAGAAAAACCAGGCCAATTAAATATATGCTCTACCAGAAATCCGTTCACCATAATCGCGGCCAAATCCGGCCCCATTATCGAAATAGTAGGGACGATAGATGGTTTCAATAGATATTTCAAGTATATTATTCGCTGGGGAAAACCAAATCCTCTGTCACTCGTGATGTAATCTGAATTCATATTAGTTATCATATTTGTTCTAGTGATTCTTGATTCCTGAGATAGACTCGCCCATCCTGCAGCTATTGCTGGAAGTGCAACATGCCAAAGTGCGTCCAAAAAAACATCAAACCTTAAAGTAATGAGAGCGTCAAATGTATAGATACCAGTAATAGATGAAGGTGGAGTCATGCCCGGTGTAAGACGACCTACGCCTGGAAAAATGCCAAGGGTCATCGAAAGAAATAAAAGCATCAGTATAGCCAGAATATAATTTGGCATGACAATTCCAATATAGGCAATAATTCGTGTAATATTATCCACCCACGTATGGTGATATCTCGCTGCTAGTATTCCCAATATTTGCCCAATAACTATGCTAAAAATTACTGCCCAAAAGGTTAATTCCAATGTAGCCGGAAATGTTTTTCTTATATCTTCTAGTACATCCCTACGGGTAAATAACGATTTCCCTAGATCTCCACGGAATACTCCTCTAATCCAAAAAACATACTGAATATAAATCGGATCGTTTAAATGCATCTCTTCGGTAGCTCTGTCTATTGCTTCTTGAGTCGCTACTTGGCCTAAGGACAATCGTGCTGGATCACCGGGCAGCAGTCGTACTATTATAAAAATCAATATAGACAAACCCACAAGAACTAATAAACCGTGCCCAATTCGCCGAAAAATATAGATAACAATACTAGGCATAATTTTCTACCTGATAGGTTTCTAGAACAAAGAAGAGAGGAGGAAAAATACAAATTTCCTTCCTCCTCTCTCGATAAACGTCAGAGAGATAGTCAATTATCACTATAACTATTGCTGAGGAAAATACTGATTGGGTATTTTCTCTTACTGCAATTCTGACTTTTTTTGTGCATCAAAATTAAATAATCTAAAATCCATTTCCCATCCTGTAATTAAAGGTGAATCTTTACTTTGTGGCCATTCAATATATGCATCTTGGTACACTTGTGTTTGTGTTTCATCCATAAGGTATAAATCACGACATTGGTCGATTGCTTTCTTTTGTATTTCATAACAAAGTTCATATCGCTCCTCGTCATCGACCGTCGCTAACATTTCAGTGAGTAAATTATCCAATTGAGGATCTGTATACCAGTTTGCGTTCAATATCGAACCTTGAGAAACCGAAGATAGATGTGCATATAAGAATGATGCGGCTTCCGG
>JAEORY010000512.1 GCA_016840645.1 Candidatus Borrarchaeota archaeon
TCACCCGCATTTCATATGCAATAATTGCGGAAAAGTAACTTGCTTGTATGACATACATTTTCCTTTAGTGGAAGGTTTAGGAGAAAATTTTATTTTTCAGCGACAAAAGATAATAATCGAAGGTATTGGTCCTGAATGTTCAGCAGGATTTTTTAAGACGTGAGAACTAAACTTAAACAGTATGTTTCTTTCATTATACTGGTCATATTCGTTGCCAATATCACCGGTGCGCTGCTTTTATGGCACATTACTTTAGAAGGCGGTTTTGAACATCATGATTGTGATCACTGTCCAATTTGCCGGAATACGTTCATAAATTCTTCCAAGATTATAAACACACCTCCAGCAACAACTTTTTCCATCGACATAATCGAGCATAAAATAGAATACCTTTATGATGCTCCTCTAACATCGCTAACTACACCCAATCTTATACCTCGAGCACCACCTGTCTAAACCTCCTATCTTAAATTGTTAGTTATAAAATTTAAGCATTTCGCGGAATATGGCAATACGAATATTCAGTTAATTAAACTGCAATATTAGGAGAACAAGTGATGAATCTTAAAATCATTGTTGCGCTAATCATGTTATGTGTTATTGTAAATATAAGTTACGCCGATTGCCCATTAGGTCATACTCACATTGGAGTAAATCCGACTTGGAGACCCGACTGGTCTGATCCTGGAAATTCAATCAAGGCTACAGATTCGGATTTAACCGATGATGATAAACTGTGGTTCTTTTCAATTCCGCCAGTTCACCCCTTAGCCCCTACTCCCGGCTGGCCGAACTGGGAGCAGGCCAATGGAGATATTTTTCTGCAGCTGGTCCCGGTTTTAGATGGCGGCAATTTAGTTCCAAAGCCAGGTGATTCCTCAAAGCAGCTCTGGAAATGTCAATTTATGTACAGCCAGTCAGGGGGTTATGGTGACCCGGCAGGTATGCAGCATCTCGACGGTTGGCATTCCGCTCATGGTCCACAGGGCAAATGGAATCTTGAAAGCTTTGACGAGGATACGGTTCCTGTATGGGATATCTACATTAAGCGTGAAGGTACATCTGTCGCTTCGGATGATTTCTTCATGCTTTTACCGAATGACGCGCCAGTTCTAACAGCCGATGCTGATACTTATCAGCTAAATAAAATGTGGCTTTCAGAGAAAAATGCCTGGGGAATTCATGAACATATGAGCTTTAACTTCTGGCTAACACCAGATATTGGCCAGGAAGTTACTGCATCTTTTTCAGCTTTTGATGCGGGAGCCCAATACACAGCATCTGATACTTTTGAGTTTGCTTTTATAACGGTTCCTGAGCCTGCATCTTTGTTGCTTTTTGGTCTGGGAGTAATCCCTCTTTTAAGAAATAAAAAGAAAAAATGCAACGCGTAAACAAAAACAGTTTAAACCGTGGCGGTGTTAACTACCCTGGTTATAATTCAATAGTTCATCGGCCTAAAGGTTTCACTTTGATTGAGCTTTTGGTGGTGATTTCAATAATTGCGATACTGATGGGAATTTTGATGCCTGTCTTAAACAAAGCCAGACAGCAAACCAACAAACTAATATGCACCAGCAACATGAGACAAATTGGAATTGCTACACAGGTTTATGTAATCGACAGTAATTACCGGCTTCCCCCAAGTTCCTGTCGTATCACAGATTCTAATAAATATTGGCTTAGTGTGTTGTCAAAATACACACGTGAACAATTGCTGTTTCACTGCCCAAGTGATAAATCCGATAACTTTGTTGATTGGGACAGGCCTCTTAATGAGCAGCAGGATAGACGCTATTCCAGTTTTGCTGTCAATGCACTTTTAGATCCGGTCTGTTTCAGATATGGAGGTACTACAAATCAATATAATTGTGTCGATAAAATTTGCAAACCCATGTACTGCATATGGATAAGTGAAGCGCCGGACACTGAAAATTTTCAGTCGGCCGATCACATTCATCCGGAATCATGGGAAGGCTCAGTTGAGTATGCAAAAACATTTATCGCCTTTGACCGCCACATGGGAAAATCAAATTACCTTTTTGCGGATGGTCATGTTGAAACATTGAAATTCGAAGATACTTATGAATGGCCTGTCAGATGTTACTGGTATCCTGAATCTGCACCGAAGTGGCCCGCAAATCCATAACGTAAATTTTTAAGGTATAATAGCAATGAAAAAGAATATATTTGTAGTTACGATTTTACTATTTTTAACTTTTCACGTGAAAGCGGAGTGTCCACTTGACCACTTAATTATAGGTGTAAATGAAGATGGCGTTCAGGGAACCAGTGATGATAACAAATTGTTTGTTGACTGTTGGCAAAAATATCGCACACCAGATTATCTAAACTGGTACTATCCTCTCAATTATACTTTTATTTATCCTGATTACAATTGGCGCATCGGTGAACCTGGCTTTGATGGTTTTCAGGATACCAATCCCGGTGCCAGCTATACTTATGATCCTAACCGATGTCTTGTTGGAGACCCCAATGAGGATTACAGAATAATGATTGAATGTATTTCAATTTCATCAGGCCTAAGAGCCGTACATAAGGATCACCCAGAATTTACAATTAACCAAGTTGGCCAATCTTTCAATCATAGTGAAATCCATGATCTGCGTGGTGATCCTCACATGCATATGTCTTATCAGGCAGTCGATGGCACCAGTTTATTTTGGATTACATGGCAAATGTACGACGAAATTGAAGATGCAAACCAGTATGAGCCTTCAGAGCCATTTACTATTGTTTTTAATACTGAACCATTGGCGGGCGATTTAGTCGTGGATGGTACGGTGGATATTAACGACCTTGCTGAGCTTAGTTACTATTGGCTCAGAGATGAAGGATCGATCAATAACGATTATTATGAACGAGCCGATTCAAACAGGGATGGAAAGGTGAACATGTTAGATTTTGCCAGGCTTGCCGCCAACTGGCTTGAAACACTTTGAAGTGTTTCGAATCGATTCGTCAAGATATTATATTCATTTGACTCTTAAGCCTGTGCCATGAAAAACTTCTGACGGGACATTCTGTACTGCAGCCTGGAACTTGTTTGTGGCCTAAAATATTACTATCAGAAATAGCGCACTGGCTGGTTAGTGATTATTGACTTTTTTAAGGATTTGAAAACCTCATTTTGACACAAATAGATATTACTAACCCCGGTTTTTCAATGTATAAAAGGATACAACTCAGGTAAGTATCATAGTTAATTGACCTTATAGCAAGACAATGAAAATTATCACTAAGGTATAGACCCTTAAAAAAAAGCTGATAGAATATCAACTATGCAGATATATCCCTTAAAATTCGAACCAATATTCAAGCACCGTCTCTGGGGCGGGCAGAAGCTTCGTGAATTTTTCGATAAAGAGATACCCGCTGATGATACTATCGGTGAAAGCTGGGAACTGGCCGACCTGCCGGAGGATAAATCAATAATAGCCAATGGTGAACTGACCGGTCTGACACTATCCGAAGCCATTCAAAAATATCCAAAAGAAATCACCGGCAGCGAAAATTTTAAACTTCCCTTCCCACTGCTCATCAAATTCCTCGACGCCCGGGACATACTCAGTGTCCAGGTTCATCCCGATCCCGAGACC
>JAEORY010000513.1 GCA_016840645.1 Candidatus Borrarchaeota archaeon
CGTCCCTAGGACCGATTTCTATCCTTACGGGAACACCTCTTAATTCATGGTAATAATATTTTGCGCCTGGAGTTAAATCCTCTCGATCATCGAATTGAACTCGGAGTCCTGCTTTACGGATTTTATTGAGAATTTGTTCAGATACTTCTCGCACTTCTTTTTCTTTCTCTTTGTAGTAAATTGGTACAATCACAGCTTGGAAAGGGGCAACTTCTGGAGGTAGGACTAATCCGCGATCGTCACCATGTATGCTAATGAGTGCAGCAATAACTCGTTCTGAAATCCCGAAACAACTCTGATATACATACTCATGTGAACCTGTCTCGTTCTCAAATTGAATGTCAAATGCGTGAGCGAAATTTTGACCTAAATTGTGAACTGTGCCTATCTGAAGAGTTTTTCCATCTGGAGTAAGGGTGTCAAATGCCATAGAATATTCTGCTCCTGCGAATTTATCCCAATCTGGTCTCTTAGAAATGAGATAAGGTAGTAAAAGTCTATCAAAAATTGAAGAGTAAATCCATACAGCGGTATCTAGTTCTTGCATTAAATCTTCAACAGTAGCATGTGCTGTGTGTGCTTCCTTAAAGGTGGTAATCTCTCTTACACGAATTAATGGCTTAGTGGCCTTTGTCTCGTATCTAAAAATCGAAACAATCTGGTAAACTTTTACAGGTAAATCTGCATGGCTTCTAATCCACAATTTAAACATTGGATAGATTGCTGTTTCACTAGTGGGTCTCAATAAAAGCTTAACATCTAAAGGTGACAAACCTCCTTGAGTAACCCAATAAACCTGGCTTTCAAATCCTGCAATATGTTCCGCTTCTTTTTGGAAAAATGATTCTGGTATTAATAGGGGAAAAAGCACCTCTTGGTGTCCTGTTTCGTCATGTAATTCTCTTGCAATCTTTAAAACATTTCTCCGGATCGCAAATCCGTGAGGCAACCATATACCCATTCCTTTGACAGGATATCGGAAATCGGTGATTTCAGCTGCACTTAATATAGTTGAAAACCATTCGCTGAAATTCTCATCCTTTTTTGGAAGCTTTTCGCTCATGTTCTTACCTCAGTCAAACTTGAATGAATGAATTATGCGTTGCTGTGCATTAATTGAATTGCTTTATTAATCATTCTCACTGAATGGCGTTATGACATTGGTATATTTAAAATCAACTGTTTATGTTACGTTCGTTTTTGTGTGTTGCAATAAGCAATTCACACCTAAAACTATGTAATTCAATCTGTAGACTTTTGGAAATTGATTAATAGGCAAACAATTATTAAATTAGAAGAGAATATATCGTTTGAGTGCATGGATTTAACGGAAAGAATGAGGCACATCAATGTATATCGAAAGTCTATTCCCAGAATTAAACGAAATAAGTGATACAGCATTAAGAGAGAAGGTAGTAAACGTATTTCTTCGGGCAATGGAATTGGGAGAATGGGATAACATCGAGGGAATTCCTTTCACACTTTTAATTGAAAACAGTACAATAAATTTAATTGCACACACACGTCTTGTCACTCAAATGGCTTTACAAATGGGAGACTTAGCAGAACAGATCACCAAGATAAACAAAGATTTTCTTGTTGCAGGCGCATTGCTGCACGATGTTGGGAAACTGGTTGAGTATTCACGTTCAGATAAAGGGAATTTTCTTAAGAGTCAATTAGGAGACCTTTTTCGACATCCAGCAATTGGTATGCATCTTTGCCTCAAAGAAGGACTTCCACATGAGATTGCACATATTTGTTTGGCACATTCAACTGAAGGAGACAAACTGAAGCGTACTCCCGAAGCATGGATTGTACATCACTGCGATTTCATCTGCTTCGAATTGGCAAAATTGCGTTAGGGGGAATAATGGGGAATTTCTTACAGATTTTTGGAAAAACTATATTTTAAGGTGTGGTAATTCTTGCCTGGCAAAACAATGATTGAAAAAATAATTAACAATCATTCCAAAGAAGAGATTAAACCTGGCAATATAGTATGGATGGACATTGATATTCGAACTGCACGTGATTTCGCAGGTGCTAATGTAGTTGATCACTTAGAAAAACACTATCCAGAAGGACAGCGTATTGCGGATATTGGCAGGACTTTTTTCACGTTTGATTGCGTTGTTCCTGCTAACAATGTTGGTTATGCAGAAAACCAGCATACTATTAGAAAATTTGCTCGTAAAGAAGGTATTAAGGTTTACGACGTAAATTCAGGCATTGGCAGCCACGTTGCTATCGAACAAGGTTTTGCCTATCCTGGATGCACCTTAGTTGGGACAGATAGCCATTTGAATATACTAGGAAGCATTGGAGGCTTTGGACAGGGAATGGGCGACCAAGATATTGCTTTTGCATTCAAAACAGGAAAGACATGGTTCGAAGTTCCCCATTCAGTTAAAGTAAACGTTAAAGGGAAAATTGCGAGTAATGCAACACCCAAGGATTTGACCCTTGCTTTAGTGAAACATTTCGGTTCAGCAGGACTTTTAGGTCTCTCTGCCGAACTTTACGGACAACCAATAAATAATCTGACTTTAGATGGGAGGATCACCATAGCTAGTATGGTTACCGAAATGGGAGGAATTATTGGCTTAATCCCGACAAGTAAAGAGGTTGTTGAGTTCTGCAAAAAAAGAAGTAACTTTGATTTTGAACCGGTATCTGCAGATGAAGATGCTTCGTACCAAAAGACAATAGAAATTGATGTGGATGGTTTAAAACCGCAAATTGCCTGTCCTTATTCTCCTGAAAATGTAAAAGATGTTGCAGAAGTAGCTGGCACTAACGTTGACTCTGTTATAATTGGCAGTTGCACCAATGGCCGTTACAGTGATATTGAACTAGCTGCAAAAATGATACGAGGTAAGCAAGTCCAAGAAACAGTAATGTTCAAAATTGTGCCAGCTACACGCGAGATTTATGGCAAGATGCTGAAGAATGGGCTATTAGATATCTTTTATGATGCTGGTGTGATTGTTAGTCACGCTGGTTGCAGCACATGCGCATCAGGGCAAATCGGTATGACTGGAGAAGGTGAAATCCAGATAACTACTGGAAACAGGAACTTCAAAGGCAAACAAGGAAAGGGACAAACATATTTGGCAAGTCCTGCTACAGCTGTAGCTACGGCAATAGCTGGTGAAATTGCTGTCCCAGAATTTTAAGAGGTTAAAACATGAGAGATCGACCATTAATAATCAAAGGTAAAGCTGTAGTTTTAGCAGACACTGATAACAACATGATCAACTCAATAGACACTGATATGATTTTCCATAACAAATACCTGCATATCATAGATGTTCAAGAGATGGGACAATATGCATTAGCTAATCTTGAAGGTTGGAAAGACTTCGCGAAACGAATTAAAACAGAAAAGTGGGAATTACTAATTGTTGGCCAGAATTTCGGTGCGGGTTCTAGTCGTCAGCAAGCTGTTGATTGTTTCAAATCACTTGGTATAAAAGCGATCATTGGTGAATCATTTGGAGCAATTTACAAGAGAAATACTATTAATTCAGGGATGCCATTAATACTGCGAGATAATTTCGATGTGGCTAGCATCAACACGGGCGATGAATTAATTTTGGACTTAAAAGAAGGAAAAC
>JAEORY010000514.1 GCA_016840645.1 Candidatus Borrarchaeota archaeon
AAATTAAGATTGATCTTTTTTTCGAATACTTCTCGAATATGCCAATGTGGTTTCAAATTTTATTTGTTTCAGTAGTTGGAGCAATATACGGAATTAAAGGCACTGAAATCATGAGAAAAAAATGAAAATAAGATTCTACCAAAACATCGATGGATATCGATGGGTAGGATTTTTCATTGCACTCATATCAGTATTTATTTTATCTTCAGCAAATACAAATACACAATGGCTAGGTTGGTGTTTATCAGTAATAGGTTGTTCATTATGGGTTTATATTGGTTATAAAGACAAAGATATCGCAAGAACACTTATGGAATTAATGTATCTTGCATTATCGGTAAGAGCTGTTATTAACTGGATTAATGCTTGATTACCAAACCGTTCAAACTCTTAGAAGAGAGATCAATAAATTAATTGAGGAGAAGAAAACACACATCGTCTATAGCGTTGACAGTATAGAAAAATTACAATATTCTAGAGGTCAACTCAGTTCTTTAGAAGAGCTGCTTCAAGTCATGAAAGACTTGCTGAAAAAAGAGGAAATAGAAGATGACAACGACCCTGGTTAAACCAGATGGGTCTAAGATTCTTAGCAAAACTCTAAAAGATGAAGATGTTAAGATCCCTACCGACCCAGAATCAATAGATAAAATCATTGACAAAATTCCAGAGCCAACTGGCTGGAGAATTTTAGTTAGACCATTTACACCTGCGAAAAAAACCAAAGGTGGAATTATTATGGCTGACGAATCTCATGAAAGAATAGCGCTCACAACTGTATGTGCACTTGTTCTTAAAATGGGAAACCTTTGTTATAAAGACAAAGAAAAATTTCCAACAGGTCCTTGGTGTAAAGAAGGTCAATGGGTTGTATTCGGCAGATATGCTGGATCAAGATTTAAAACAGAACTCGGAGAAGTAAGGATTCTTAATGATGATGAAATCATTGGTACCGTACAAGATCCGCAAAACATTATCCATAACTACTAGGAGGTGCTATGGCTGTAGAAGCAAAAAACGAAGTCGAACTAGATACTGATGATGCACAAGAAACTAATGTATCTTTTGAAGACAACAATGAGGAATCACATCCCTCAGAAATAAAAAAAGAAGATGTGGATTTGGGATATACAGATATTTCAAAACTTACAAAACAAAAAGCGGAGAATGCAAAGAATGAGCAAGAGATCGAGACTCAAGCGCAAGAAGAATCAGAGCCCGTTAAAAAGACTGGTGATGATCTTGAAGGGTATTCTGACAAAGTTCAGAAGCGAATAAAAGATTTAACTTTTAAATACCGTGAAGCAGAAAGAAGAGAAAAAGCTGCTATGGAGTATGCTCAAGGTCTTAAGAAAAAATATGATGACATTGAGCAGAAATATAATTCGGTAGATGAAAATTATATAAAAGAATATGATTCTAGAATTGAAGCTGAAAAAGCTAAAGTTAGGCAGATGCTTAAAGAAGCTATTGATGCTCAAGATTCTGATAAAATCATGGAGGCAAATGAAACGCTTACAAGACTTGCAGTAGAGAAAGAAAAAGTAAAAATTTCTCAAGCTGAAAGAGAAAAAAGAGCGGAATCACTCAAAAAACAACAGGAAGTCCCGGATCAAGCGGAGCAACAGTTTAAACAACAGCAAGCTCCAGTTAGTCAAAAAGCTCAACAATGGGCTGAAGACAATGAATGGTTTGGAACTGATAAAGTGATGACTTCTGCCGCTATGGGCTTACATGATGAGCTTATGGGGGAAGGGTTTGACGCTGAAAGCGATGCCTATTATAATGAAATTAACAAACGTATAAGGGATTATTTCCCTCATAAGTTTGCTGATACTGAGACACAAGAAGAACCTAGACAACGTCCCGTTCAGAACGTTGCTAGTGTGTCCAGGAAGCAAAATGGACGCCGATCTGTGAAACTCACCAAGTCACAAGTAGCGATCGCTAAAAAATTAGGGGTGCCACTAGAGGAATACGCAAAATACGTGAAGGAGGGAAAATAGTATGAATACAAAAGTAGATAAATCCTCACGCGAGTCTAATACGAGAGCAGCTAACGCTCGTGTAAAAAGTTGGACTTTACCGTCCAGTTTGGATGCGCCACCTGCGCCGAAAGGTTTTGTCCATAGATGGATAAGAACTGAAGTTGCGGGTTTTGAGGATACAGGAAATGTATCTAAGAAACTAAGGGAAGGTTATGAATTTGTCAGAGCAGATGAATATTCTGATATTGATAAACATAAATATCCCGTCGTAGCTAAAGGTACCTATCAGGGGTGTATTGGGATTGGAGGCCTTGTGCTGGCAAGGATACCTGAAGAATTATTACAGCAGCGTAGTGATTATTTTAGAAAAGTCACTCAAGATCAAATTAACGCTGTTGATAATGATCTCATGAAGGAACAGCACCCAGGAATGCCTATCAATATTGATAGACAATCCAGAGTGACCTTTGGTGGTGGACGAAAATCTTAATTTATTAGGAATCTCTACCAACTTAAGGCGGCTTAAAACTAAACTTAAAATAGGAGAAAAAACATTATGGCAAACGTAGTGGAAAAGTTCGGTCTAAGACCTTACAGAAAACTAGACGGTACGCCATTAGTGGGTGCTCAGAACAGATACTTAATTACGGCAAATATGTCGACTGCTATCTACCAAGGTGACTTAGTAGAGCCATCAACAAGTGGTACAGTAGTTAGACATACAGCTGGAACAAGTAATGCTGTTATCGGAGTATTTAACGGATGTTTTTATACAGACCCTACTACTAAGAAGCCGACTTATTCAAACTACTACCCTGGTTCAGTGAATGCAAGTGACATTACTGCATTTGTTGTTGACGATCCAGACGCAGTATTTTTGATGGACGCAGACGCGGCTTTTACTAGAGCGGATGTATTTAAAAACTATTCGGTTACTAACGGTACCGGAAATACAGATACAGGTATATCTGAAGTTCAACTAGACGTAGGAGCGTCAGGAACTGCAGCATCTTTCGCAATACAAGCGATTGATATTTCGCAAGATCCAGACAACTCTGATGAGTCTTCAGCGAACGCTAATATACTTGTTAGAATCAACAATCACTTCTTTAGAAGTGGTACAGGCATAGCGTAAGGAGGACATAAATGGCTATATCAAGATCACAACTAGTTAAAGAACTAGAGCCAGGTTTGAATGCCTTATTCGGCCTGGAGTATGATCGTTACGAAAACGAGCATGCTGAAATCTATACAACTGAAACTTCAGACAGAGCGTTTGAAGAAGAAGTAATGTTATCAGGTTTTGGTTCTGCTCCAGTAAAACAAGAAGGTGCAGGTGTTGTATTTGATCAGGCAACTGAATCATTCACAGCTAGATACTCTCACGAGACTATCGGCCTTGCTTTCTCAATTACTGAAGAAGCGATCGAAGATAACTTATACGACAGACTTGCAGCGAGATACACAAAAGCTCTTGCAAGATCTATGTCAAACACCAAACAAGTTAAAGCTGCTGCTGTATTGAACAATGCGCAAGTAACTACTGTAACTGGTGGTGATGGAGTATCATTAATCAATGCTTCACACCCATTAGCAACAGGTGGAACTTTCTCAAACGTTCTAGC
>JAEORY010000515.1 GCA_016840645.1 Candidatus Borrarchaeota archaeon
TGGGTAAGGAAAAATAGAAAAACATTATAGATCGCATTTAGTGGTAAATGTTTGAAAGCGTTCAGAAAATAGTTGTGTTCACGATTACGCGAACATTATACCCTATTGCATATAATATACCTTGCGTATCTGCAAATTATACCTTATTGCGTATAATTATCTAAAACCGTTATAAATAACAAATAAAAGTAAAAATAATTGTAAAAATACTTGCATTGTAGTACGGTTTACTGTATCTTTATACCAACAAAAACATTAAGGAAATGAAAGCAACAGCCACCACACTAACAATTAAAACAGCAAACGGAAAAAAAATCACTGTTTTGGTTGGCTTTATAGATTTTGAGAACGGGCGCGAATGGATGATTAACAATGATGATAGTTTTACTTTTTCAACTAAAGAACAAGCTGTTAAAAACGCTCGAATACTGTTACAAAATATGGTTAATGATTACGAATTAAATTGAAATAAAAATGTCAATAAAATGGAAATATGACGCATGTGGAGAGTATTGTGATTACCACAATTATGTGGTTATAAAGCAAGAACATCCACGATTAGATAAATACTTAATTTGCAGGGAGGATGAACGTGGTGAATTACACACAATTACTACAACAAACAGCATGAGTGAGTTTAAAAAAACCATAAAAAAACTCAAACTAAATAAAATGTAATGAAACTCTTAAACTGGCGGGAAGTTTCCCGCACCTTAACAGGCGGTGAAGAGGGGATAAGGCCAAAGAAAATCCCCTACTGCCACGAACAGGCGGTTAAAGAACTGACTGACTATTGTAAACAATGGATTATAAAACACCAAACCAATGAACGCAGATAGAATAAAAGAAATACAACAAAAAACGGCATATCCTGAAAGTATAAGTGTTTATAAAGCACTATTGCAAGTATGGAATGAGTGTGAGCAGAACCAACTCACCCACCCCGAACCGATGGAGGATGCTGACGTACTACAATGGCTCGATGATAACTATTCAGACGCTTACAACGAATGCGACGGATTCGGTGATGTTAAATTCCTGTCTCGTGGAATGGTTAAGGAAGCGTTGATAGAGTTCGCCAAAACAAGGAATGAAACCCCGCCAAAGTTAGGAGCGGAGGAGTTATTTGAGGAGGTAGGTAAAACCGTCATTGAAGAAATCGACAAAAGAATGACCCATTGGTCCGGCACATATGGATTACTTCAAATAGATGTGCCTATAGCAATAGCAGAAGCAATGAAGATTTGCATGGAACAATACGCCTCACAACAGGGGGATGGATGGGTGAGTGTGGAGGATCGGTTGCCGGATAACATTAAAATAAAAGATGACGAGCCAGATGAGTTAAAACTCATACTTGATACTGATGAAATAGTTAATGGATTCTATGCAGATGGTACGTGGTGGTTGGAACTTGGAGGCAATAACGTGGGGCATCATGATATACGGTCATTATCTGTTGAAGTAGAAGTGTTGTATTGGAAAAAACTTCCCAAACCACCCAAGTCTAACGAATAACCTTAACTCCCACTGGCGAGAACTCCCACCACCACCTGAGAAATAATTTAATAACATGGAAACAATAATTGAAATAATAACGCTTATCATACTTGCTTTTTTACTATTTTGTACGATATTCAGCAGTCTGGGATCAGATAACAGAATGGACGTTTAAATGAGGTAGAAATAAATTTATATTTAAAATTAATACCAATTATATGAAAAAAGAAAAGAAACAACAATGGATGATTTTGTCTTTAGCGATTATGCTGATTATCTCTAGCGTGTCTGGATTGATTTCTAGCATTTACTATCAGAATGAGCTGGAGGACGTAAGAGTTGAAATGAAACACGAAGCTGACTCCATAAAGACTGAGCGTGACTCTCTTGAGAACAGGCTTGATGATCTGTATGATATGAGCCTGGGCAATATTCAATACTGGCTCGACACGTTCAATATATCTCACGCTGACGTTGTTGTGCAGCAGATAATACTTGAGACTGGTAACCTTACAAGCGCTATCTGTTTAGAAAATAACAATCTATTTGGAATGAAAGAGCCTAGAGTGCGTGAGACTACAGCATTAGGCACTAAGCGCGGTCATGCATACTATAAAAATTATATCGAATCAATTAAAGATTACAAGCTTTGGCAGGAGGATAGGAATGTTAATGATCAAATATGTTATTATACGTTTCTATCCGAAGTTGGATATGCAGAAGCAAACCATTATATTAACGCATTAAAAAACATTTAATAAATGACAGAACCATTTAGAACAGAGCTTGCGAGGCAGATTTTTGAGAATAAGTACAAACATGAGTATGCTGAAACATGGAGTGAGTTAGCAGAAACGTTAGTTGAGGATGTAGTCGACGGTAGGCTAGACCCTGACGATAAGAAATTATTAGTCAAAGCAATACAGGAAATGAAGTTTATTCCTGGTGGTAGATATTTATACTACGCTGGTAGACCTCATAAGTTCTTTAATAACTGCTACTTACTTCGAGCAGAGGAGGATAGTCGAGAGGATTGGGCGAACTTGTCATGGAAGTCAGAGAGCGCGCTCATGACTGGTGGTGGAATTGGGATTGACTATTCGGTCTACCGTCCTGCAGGATCGTTAATTAAGAAGACTGGCGGGCTTGCATCCGGAACAATACCAAAAATGAAGATGATAAATGAGATAGGTAGGAATGTAATGCAAGGTGGATCGCGTAGGTCTGCTATATACGGCTCTCTTAATTGGCAGCACGGAGATATTGAAGAGTTTCTTAAGATTAAGGCATGGAATGAGCAAGTAGTGGATGGAGCATTCACTGACGAAGGCGCAAGAGCTACCGTGGCTTACTTAAAAGAAAAGAACTTTGACTACCCTGCTCCGCTTGACATGACGAATATCAGCGTCAACTACGACAACGACTTCCTTGAGCAAGTGTACCAGGCTGACATTGATGCTGTTAAGATGAATCTACTTCGTGGCACGCAACTCAGCTTCCTTGATATTCCAAAAGTTTATCTTGAGAATGTAAGGAGAGCCCTTATGAGTGGGGAGCCTGGGTTCAGCTTTAACTTTTTTGACAAGGAAAATGAAACACTTCGTAATGCGTGTACAGAGGTCACTTCCGAAGATGATTCTGATGTATGTAATCTTGGATCAATCAATCTATCAAGGATTGAAACGGTTGAAGAGCTTCAAGATATCACGAGAGTCGCAAGTCAATTCTTATTATGCGGCACTCTAGTAGCGAAGCTTCCGTACGATAAGATTTATAAGGTGCGTGAGAAGAATCGTAGATTAGGTCTTGGATTGATGGGCGTTCATGAATGGCTATTACAGAGAGGTTATAAGTATGAAGTCAACGATGAACTCAAACAATGGCTTTCAGTGTGGAAGAATGAGAGTGAACATGCTGCCGATGAGCTTGCAGAAAAGCTTGGAGTTAATAAACCAGTTGCGTACAGGGCTATAGCTCCAACAGGAACGATTGGTATAATCGCTGGCACAACAACTGGCATTGAGCCGCTGTTTGCTGTTGCATATAAGAGGAGGTATCTTAAAGGAAAATCATGGAGGTATCAATATGTGATTGATG
>JAEORY010000516.1 GCA_016840645.1 Candidatus Borrarchaeota archaeon
GAATACTTCGGTGTTACAGGGGTAACAGGCCCAGAAGATATTCCGCTTGGATATTTTGAATTGATAGATTTACAAAAGAAAGTTAAAACCTTGGAAGAGGAAAACTTTGTTCTCAAGCAAAAACTTGAGTCTGCGCAGCATGTGATCTATAATAACAATATGGAAAAGCGTGTGAAAGTATTAGACGAAGCTATTAAAAAGAAAAAACTTGAAGATTTAAAACTTCAAATATTAGCAAGTAATCCTTGTGGAATGATGATGCCAGAAAGTAAAGAACATGTAATAGTTAAAGGTGAACATCCTAACCTTGAACAAAAGGCTGAACAAACCTATCATCCAATTCAATGTTTGGACAAAGTTCCAATAGAAATGGATGATAAAATTAAAATTGACAGTTCTAATATACCAAGTTCAATTAAAGTTGATTGCGATAAACCTGTTGAATGTACTGGGGTATTGAATACAAACATGACAGATGTTACCAAAGAATTAAACGGAATTACATCTCAACTTAACCATTTAGAAAGAAGTTACTTAGCTACAATTGATACACGTTTAAAAAACTTAGAAAATCTGGTAAACAGACGGACAAGCTAATGGAAAAAGAACATAAAGTAGTTCATAAACATTTAATCATACGTGCAGAGGTTCAGCGACCGATCATCGATCCAGGCGTTGCCAAAGATTGGATGCGAAGATTGATCGCTACTATCGGTATGAAAATAACGAAAAACGGCGGTCCTCATTGTGATTACGTTAAAAAGGAAAACAATGAGGGTATCGCCGCTGTTGCGATTATAGAAACATCGCATGTGGCGTTACATATTTGGGACAAAACCGAACCTCCCCTAGTACAACTTGACGTGTACTCTTGTTCGGAATTTGACCCAAATGATGTAGCCGGATTTTTAAAAGTAATGGAACCAACCAGTATTGGATACAAGTTCCTTGATCGAGAACACCTAATCGAGGAAATCACCAATGGGTTGATTTAATCCTCCCACTCTACATTGATAATCCACTGACCAGTAGGCCGTTGTGAATCAGGTATTAACACTTCGCTAATCGTACCATTACGAGGTCTGGCGAACTCACGCGCCCGTTCCCGTTGGTTTTCAACCTCCAAACTTTCAGCATAACTCATACGAATGTTTGTTGTTTTATCTGTGGTTTTAATGGACAGGGAAACGCTACCAATGTACTCTCTTCTTTTCATCGCAATTCTCCAAAAAACGCTTATAGTAAGTGAGAAATCGACTCCTATCTGTATCATACCATAGAATCCACGACTGTAAAGTTTCAGTACAAATGGGGGGATTGGACACCCTACGATATGGACCGGACGTTACTAGATTAGAATATGATAAATAAGATAATTCCTATACTACCAAAGCGGTTAGTGAAGATATTTGCCAAACCATATATCGCTGGTGAAACCGACGAAGAAGCCTTGGAAGTTGTAAGAAAATTAAACGACCAAGGCTTTTCGGCTGTACTAGACATTCTAGGAGAACAAGCTGAAAATGGTAATGATGCTATACGAACAACTCTTAAATATATGAATTTGTTGGAGAAGATCGATGGTCTTCATCTGGATTGTGGCATTTCAATAAAACCGACCCACCTTGGATTGAATGGAAGTAAAAAAATATTCAATCAAAATATAAGAGATATTTTATCAGTGTTCGGAGATATGACCATCCAGATTGATATGGAAGACTCTCCATATACGACGCAAACAATTGAAACATATATTAAAAATAAACGGCCCAGTTTAACATTGGCCCTTCAATCCTACCTGATAAGAACCCTAGATGACATTGAAGAACTTCCGCCAAATTCAAGCATCAGAGTTTGCAAAGGGATTTACAATGAAGAACCAAATGTAGCATTCCAAGACTCAGAAGTAATACGCGCCAATTTCAATGAGATTGTGCATCGCCTGTTACATAAGGGCCACCAAGTAGCAATAGCCACACACGATTTCAGAATATTGTCATATAGTGGCAATCTCTACAGCAAATTTAAAGACAGAATTGAGTTTCAATTTCTATACGGTGTGCCTGTAGGAGATTGGCCTTTGAGATTGAAAGGATACGGATATAATGTTAGAATGTATGTGCCATTCGGAAAAGAATGGTATCCATACTGTATGCGTCGAATGAAAGAGAACCCAAAATTAATCACATACGTTTTAAGGAACTTATTAAATGGTAGACGTAAGCAAGCTAAAAGATAAGTTAGAATATTTAAAATCCGAAGAAGGTAAAAAAGACCCTCTCGCTGTCTATAAATTGGCTGATATTGTGAAAGTGGCCTTAGATGAGATTGATCGAATGAAAGGTGAGCCTAAAAAGGTAGCGTCCAATATGGAGAAAAAGCAAAATCCTCCAAATTTAAACACTCGACAAACTCCACCACCGGGGCCGAATCATAATTTTAAATAAAGCCAAATACTCTCAAAAACACTAAACAACCCATAAATGCTGCTATGGCTGACGAAATGGTTCTCAATAACTCCATTTCGTGGTTATGATTGTCTAGCCATATCTCTAATCGGCTTTTATTTTTATCTCTTTTCCCCATTTTCTCACCTCCTAGATTTTAAAGTATAGGGGCGTTTTATATATATTGTATGCGCACATTTAGA
This sequence comes from Candidatus Borrarchaeota archaeon, assembly GCA_016840645.1. The sequence goes on from JAEORY010000516.1 coordinate 2,651, forward strand.
CAGTTTTTCACTGAAATCAAAGATGAGGAATTAGATCATCATCTTGGCAGCTTTAATATAAAAAGGGAAATGAAAGATTTTCCCTTCAAGCACCTGTTTAATAACAAGCTGCGCCTCGTTTTACCCTTGAGAAAAGGCAAAGGTTCTTCGGAATATAGACTGGAAAGAGACTTGGAAAGAGAGGGTTACACACCCGATCTGGGAAAGGGATTGGTTTATCAAACCGTAAAAACTAAGAGGGGTACGACAGAGAGAGCGACCAAGATTGGAAAGATTCTCCAACGATTATCTAAAAAAGATAATATATGGAAGGATTGGCTTCATTGGTGGGAGAAAAATAAAAAAGACATAGGAAAAGTCGGCAAAACAGGCATCTCCATTATCATCTCGCAGAGTCCAATCGACATTATTAGAATGAGCGATTTTGACGAATGGCAATCCTGCCATGCACCACCAGGAAAACGAGGGCATATTAGCCGATATTGGCCAAGTGCTGGGCAAGAAGGCAGAACAGGTGGGGCGATTGCCTATGTTGTTAAAAACAGTGATTTAGAGGATATTGATCTTCAAGATGAGGAAATATTTGAAGACCCACAAAGGGATATCGAAGGAATTGAACCTTTGGAACGATTAAGGTTACGTCGTTTCACAGCTTATAAAAATAGTGAAGATCAAAAAGACGGAAAGAATGGCATTGACATTTTAGTTCCCGAACAATCCACCTACGGAATTAAACATATCGATTTTCAAGAAACCGTATTGGATTGGGCACGCAGGGTCCAAAGAAATATAATAAACGACCCACCTGATTGGGAATTTGTGGATTTAAAAGGTGGCAGCTATCAAGACACCCACGCTTCCACTCTTTGGAATGATTTCTTAGGTAAACATGTTGCATGGTCTAAAAAAGAAACCGTTGACCAACAAGAAGAAGATGAACATGCCA
>JAEORY010000517.1 GCA_016840645.1 Candidatus Borrarchaeota archaeon
ACTGTCCGCGAATGTGCCAGTCGCATAACGGATGGTAGCTGCAGTCTTTCCTACAGCGCCATCGCCAACGACTATACACTTGAAAAGGAAGTCAAAAGACATTCAATTACACAACTCTTTAATTCAATATTTTTTAATAGTATCAAGCTTGTTCTTTAAAAATTTTTTAAATCTATGAAAAAGATGGTAACAACTAATACAAAATAAAGTACATTCATTCAGAGTGTGGAAATTTGAGTTTCAAGTTGAGATGCCAGTTCTTTAATTTCATTTCTTGTTTTTAATGCACTTATCCCAGGACCCTGTATTTTTGAAGAGACTGCAGCTGTTGCAAACGCCCCACTTCTAATTGCATCTTTAGTTTTTGAGAATTCAAGAGCAAAAGCAGATATATATACATCTCCTGCGCCTGTAACATCCACTACATTGATACTTTTAACTGAGGGGATGTGGAAAAAATCTCCTTTGTATTGGATATATGAGCCCTTGCTTCCTTCAGTTATAATAACAATTGTGACTCCTAAATCTTCTATTTCTTTAGCTGCTAGTTTTAGATCATTACAATTTGTTAAAACTTCAATTTCTGAAACAGAGGCTTTTAAAACATCAATATATTGAAGATAATCCGCCATGTCTTTCCATTTTGTTAAACATATTCTGCCGCTGCCGTTCGAAGCAATGGAGCGAATGTATCCGCTTGGATCTAAGTATATGGAACCCTTTCCTTTCTTGGCTACATATTTTAAGGTTTCTAATGGTATTTCATCAACTATTGGAGATATAATAAATGCTTGAGAGTCAAGAAACTGTTCAGAAATGTCTTGAATCTCAATACGTTCAGATTTTGCCATAAGAAATTCAGTTCTTTCTTCTCCTTTATATTCAAGCCTAAATCGTGTAGTAAGACCTTTACAACGTTTTATACCCGAGATATCAATTTTATTTCTTGATAAAAAAAGAAAATGTTCTTCTCTAAAATCCTCACCTACTTTGGATACTATACCTGGTCTTCCTCCAAGCCTTTTAGCAGCAATGCTACCGTAAAGTGGTGGTCCCCCAAGCCTAAGGGCTTTATTCTCACCATTTTTTGTTATAATATCTAACGAAAAGTGAGCAATCACAACTAGGTCATACATTTGTAGATCCTCAGTTTTATTATAGTCTATCAATCTTTGAGATTTACCTTGAAATGAATCAAATGCCCAAGTGGTCAGAATTTTAAAACTTAGAAATTAGTATTTGTATAAATCATTTTCTCGACTAGGTATTGATTTGGTGTTGAATATGGAACTCAAAAAATGGAATTATAAAGGTTTTGAGATTGAGGAAAGTCTAAAGCCAGATGCAGAAAAGTTTCAATATTTCTTTAGAGTTGAGGAAGAAGGTACAAAGAAATGCACGTTCTGTGTATGGATGTTAGAAACTGTACGAACCCTATCTCCACAGGGACTCTATCTTCTGCATTCCTATCGGGAGTCTTGTATCCCTGTTTTCCTCCCGATATTCATCACAACTACTCTGTGCAAAAATATATATAAAGTTAGCGGCTTTCATCCCACCTGTCGGAAAGGGACATCCCTCCGATTCAGTTAAATGGGTTAAGGAAAAAATCGATCGGGGCATTCTCAATAATCTTGCATTTAAAATCAGCAGTTCAGGTGAAGAAGAAATTAAACTTTCAGAAATCAGCGAAAAAGTTGATTTCTAGTATTTCTTTCGTATAAACCTTATTGGAAAAAGGTGGGATTTAATTGGATGTATATGAAGCGATAAAAAAAAGAAAGAGTGTTAGAAGATACAAGGATAAAGATGTAGAACAAGACAAACTGATGAAGATTTTAGAGGCGGCAAGATTAGCACCTTCAGCAGCCAATAAGCAAGAATGGCGCTTTGTGGTTGTACGAGATAAAGAAAAGAGGCAAAAACTATCAGAAGCTGCTAGAGGTCAAAAATTTGTTGCAGAGGCACCGGTGGTTATCGCTTGTTGTGCCGAGACAGATTATCATGAGATGACATGTGGCCAATTATGCTATCCAATCGATGTGTCTATTGCTATTGATCATATGACTCTTATCGCAGTCGAAGAGGAGTTGGGAACTTGCTGGATAGGAGCTTTCTATGAAGATAAAGTAAAAAGCATTTTGAATATACCTGCTAATATTCGTGTCGTTGAACTATTAACCTTGGGTTACCCAATATATGATAGCATAAAAGAAAAATCGCGATTGCCCCTTGAAAAAATCATAAAATGGGAAATGTGGGGATAGGAGACTGAGGAAATTCGATTCATTTTTTTCTGGTTTTAGTACTTCTTTTTCTTTTTCGTTTGGCAGTAAGATATCCTGAGAGATAAAACCATACCAGTGCATCAATTATTGTTGTATCTGGGTTGAGCGTTGTTGCCATTTGCTTAAACTGATCGGGTGTAAGCCAAAAGGCTTGAATATCTTCAGTCTCTCCCATTTCTGTATTACCGACAGCTTTTTCATCGACAAGACATTCGACAAATGCTGTAACCTCATTCGTCAACCCCGCGCTTTTCGCGACGAATGGTCCAGTTGAAATTACCACGCCGTCATAGCCGGTTTCTTCTACTAATTCTCGTAATGCCGCTTGCTCTATTGTTTCCCCCGAATCAATCAATCCTGCAGGAAATTCAATGACTATTTTATTGACAGGTACACGAGATTGGGCAATAAATAGTAGTTTCTTGGTTCGCTTTGACTTACAAATGACAGTTACCACTTGTTGATCACCAATTCTTTCGACAAAATCCCATTTTTGTTCTTTGTTATTTTTGTCCAACCACGTGGCTTGTTTTAAAGAAAGCCATTTTGTACTGGCAAGTTTTTCTATACCTTTAATTTTCATATTACCACCTATTTAATCCCTACAACTTTAGTCTTAACATTTTAGCAAAACTTTAACGAATTAGTCTTCTTCTTCTTTCCCTCGCTGTAATAGCTGCGGAAGGTATAGTCTCGCTAACAGGATAGCCAATATCACCAGAAACGAAGTGCTAACGATGCTTAGTGCTAAGTTTAGAAGACTTTCTTCTAGAATGATAAACCCAATTAAATCAAACACTATCCCTGCACCGAGAAGTATGTTTACGATAGTTAAAATACGTTCCTGTCTCTCTTGCGCTTGTTCTTGTTTTTCCAAAAAGATGGTTTCAAGTACTCCTGTGTTGCTATCGATTTTTTCTAAAATTGATCTCCAGTTATTGTCTATGTTAAAAAGTTCCATTGCACGGTCTAAAACGGCTTTATAGTGCTGTCGGTGGCTCTTTGATATGCTTGTGTAAAATGGCGCAAGCATGCCCTGAAGCCTATTCTTTAGCAAAAACGTTTTATCAAGATCAGCTTTAATCAGAGAAATATCCGTCTTCTGAATATAGTCTTTGCTCGCAAGGTTTTGTGTATCTTCATCAATAAGTTTGCTCAATTCTAAAATTGCGAACAAAATAGTTCTTATTTCGGCTGTTGGCATCAATACGAAATTCATCATGTAGCCAGTTGAATTTGGATGTTCCTCGTCCTTAACGAAATATAACTCATAATTTTCTGAATCCATGAAGAT
>JAEORY010000518.1 GCA_016840645.1 Candidatus Borrarchaeota archaeon
CAATCCTAATATTCCTGTCTCTAAGCAACGCCTCTATTCCCTCACTCGAGTTTTTTATTCCCAGTTCGCTTGCCCTTTTTAATCCGGCTGAATTAGGGAGAATACCTACCATCAGTTTTAATCTCATAAATTTTGAGTATTTTAGGACTTTGTACATCAAGTCTGTTCCGATATTTCCGGGGCCTATTATGGCCACAGCTACCCTTTTTTCGCTCATACTATCTTTATTCTCCTTCCTTTTTCTTGCTTAATTCCAGGTATTCTACTGAATGACTGGAAGGTGGGATAAATAAACTATCCTCAGGAATTTTAGCATCTTTGCAAAAGTTATTAAAGAAATAACTTCTGGGGTGTATTCATTCAGAGCCTTACACAAAAACTAGTCCACTAAAAAGTGTAGTTTTCTGGACTTTTAAACTCTAAGCGTACTGCCGTGGAGTCAAGTTTCCAAGTGATCATTGAGACCTAGCCTCAGAGATTCGAAATGAAGCCACTCTCCAGGTTAAAGACCGGGATTTCGTTCCTCTTATCTAATCTGATTATTGATCCTTGAGATGCTTATGAATGTGCTTCTTCAGACTTCTTCGTCCAACTGCTCTACTTTTTGCTGCAAAGTGCTTCAATCTCCTCAATTTCTTTAGGCGGTCCTGTCATGATTTCATGGCCGGTCTCAGTTATCAGAATGCCGTCTTCAATCCTTATCCCAATGCCCTCATCTTGAATCATCAATAAGGGCTCAAAAACTACAGCGACACCAGGTTCGAATGGTCTATAGCGCTCGAATCCTAGCCTATAGTGCACGTTCAAGCCAAGTTGGTGACAATTCCTGCCAAAGGCCCAACGCTGAAGATTATGCTCCTTATAGAGCTTATATGCCTGAGCTCGAGCATCTACAGACGAGGAGCCAGGCTTCATCGTGGCAATTCCCCGTTTCTGCGCCTCAAGTACAATGGAGTATATCTCTCTCTGCCTGGGTGTAAACCGTCCGTTTACAGGCCAAACACGCGTAATATCGGCACAGTAACCATTGTAGGCTACTCCCGCATCAAGCAATACCAAATCTCCATCCTTGATCTCCCGATTTGACCTAGGGTAACCGATGATTGATGTATTCCTGCCTGAGGTCACAATCGTGCCAAAACTCTTTGCCAAATCTGAATACATTCCGCTATTCTTCTTAGACTCAAGTTCATAATCGAAAATGGCATGTACCAAGGATTCATTATCACCTGGCTTAATGGTGCTCATAATCTTGACGAAGATCTCTGTGGTAATCTCGTGGGCTGTCTTCAAGCAAGCAATTTCATAGGAGTCCTTCACACGGCGCATCTCGTGAATTATAGGTGCAATGTTCTTGAAACGCAGCCAATAGAAGCGCTCTCTAATCTCATTGATTTTTGCGATGTCGGGCGTCAGCTTCGCGTCAAGTTTGGGCGGCGCGGATGTATTGAGCCAGAGCACCTCTTCCTTAAAAAAGGCTTGTTCGAGGACTTCATTCATTGCCGATAATCCAAAGACTGCCTCGATCCCAGTCGCTTGTTGAATCTGCTCGGTCGTCGGCCAAGGCACATTTTCTATCTTCTGCAGTTCGGAAGGCTCTGGCACAAACAGGGCTTCCTGGACTTCTCTCCCTCGTGCGAGTTCTGGGCCCTTCTCTGTTCCCCAAGAATAACCGAGTTTAATAGCCTCCACAGTGACTCCCTTTGGGGCAAGGAGTAAATAAGCTTGCGGTGATTCTAAGCCTGTTAGGTACTCTAGGTTTTTACATAGGTCAGTGGAATCGAATGTAAAGCCAGAAGAATTGATGAGCGCAACGCCCTCCTCGATCTGGGAAAGAAGCTTTTTCCTGCGCTCTCCGAAAATACGTGCATTTTTCTGTAGAGGGTTTATTCTCGCTGAACCATTGTCTGAAAAAACTTCAGGAATAGTATACGCAAAATTAGAAAGGCGAGGATTCATCCTTTCGAATTCTAATGCTTTGGCAATATAGAAGCCAAAATAAGGTCCCTTCGAGAGAGCAGAAGAGACAAGCTTCCTCCCTTTATGATCTCCCTCATAACCTTCTAACCTAAATTGAGAAAATAAAGAAACGCCGATAAGAATAAAAAGAATCCAAACAGCAGAAACAAGAATTCTTAATCTCATCTAATGACCTCCTTCAAAAGAATAAATAATCCCATGCTTACTTACAGGGATCTAATCCAATACAAGCTACTCTTGTCCTAAGTCTTTTTTCCTGATACTTGACATAATTCTCTGTCAGCTTCTCATCCAGGCTCACTATCATTACGAGATATCCAACAGACTAAATCCTTGCTCAATAATAATATCTCCTCAATAGAAAATCAAACTTATCCCAAATTGCTTTCCCTAAATTCGAATTTATCATCTGAACGACTTTAGTTATGCTGTACCTCGGAGGAAAGCCATGCACGATATGAATGTGAGCTAGTTGGATTTTCACTGTATGTACTCAATATCAGGATAGTTCTTGCGTATCTCTCGAATGTTCTTTTGCATGTAATCATCCATTCCCCTTGCCAGAGCTTTTTGCCTCTATCTCGGTATACAAACTATCTGGTACAAACATCTGTTAATACTGTGAGTTTGTCTCTTCATCTCCCCGCTCAAATCTTATCATATTGAAAATTGATTCAGGAATAAATTCCATCCCGGGACTCATGTCCGCGGAATTTAAAAGGTAGTATTAAACTAGATGAACTAAGCAAATCTGGAGAGTTGAAAGAAATGACATCATTTCTTGACCTTATGTTAAAAAGCAGAACAAGCAACCTAAGCTGAGAAAATGATAATAGACAGTAAGCCATTTTATTGTGAAGATGTCTTCAAAAATCTCTGAACGTTCTTGGATATAAAAGCCGTTTTTTCAGGAAAGAATAATAGAAAACTCGTCAAGTTGCTCTGTCTGTCATCCGCTTCAGCCTGAGTAAAAAATGATTTCCCTCTGATTGACCTTATGATTGAGATTTGATATAAAATACCCAATATTATAGGATCATGATCCAACAAAATCAGTTCAACCTGTTGGCTAGAGAATATACTTCCTCTTGTGACTTAAAGATTGTTTGATGATTAATACACACAGGTGTTAAACAGTAAGATGTATGATATGGATGAAAAAAAAGCATGAATTCTGAAAAATTAGGACTCAACCGGAGGCAATTTATTGAATATTTTGCTGCTATTGGGATCGCATCGGCTGTTATGCCTGCATGTCAACCCGGAGACGTTGAAGGGAAGCGAGAGATCACTGTCGAAACAATAGAAGCCGCAGAAAAGATTGCTGGTATAAAATTAACTGTCAAAGAGCGGGAAAAAATTGTCAAGCAGCTTAACGATAATCTCAAGATATATAGTGGCTTGAGGGAAAAGAAGATCGATAACAGCGAAAATTCTGCGTTGGTTTTCAATCCGATTCCCCCAGGAATGACCTTTCCTTCAGAAAGAAATTCTTTCAGACACAGTGTTGTAGAAGTGAAAAAACCAGCTAGGATTGAAGATGCCGCATTTTTCTCTGTCCTCCAACTGGCCAAATTGATTAAAACCAAGCAGATCACCG
>JAEORY010000519.1 GCA_016840645.1 Candidatus Borrarchaeota archaeon
GAAAGACCATTCTGCCTAGCTATGAAAAAAGATGTATCACATGATAAACAAACAACCCGCTTATCATAAACTATCTCTTTTTTCACAATTTTACTTTTTTGAATTCCGCTCTTAGATTCTGAAATTGAATCCACTAGACTTAAATTATTCAGTTCATGTGGCCCGTTGAATCCTTCCAGTGTTCTAATTGTATGGTTTGATATACCACAATGAATTGCCATTAAAGAAGCTAGAAAATTTATATCGGTTTCCTTCTTCGAAAAATACTTCTTTCCTCCGTGTTTTATATAATTTTCATAATCTCCATCAACCTTGAGGGCTTCATTTAAAAATACCAGTGCTTGTTCGTGTGAAAGGGTAGTTAGGAATTCTTTTGGGTATTCTTTTTTTTCTCCTACATAAGAAATAATTTCATCGCTACTTCTTGTATTCAATTCAATTGATACTTGATTTTTGTCTTTTCTACAGTTGTATCTGAAACCAAGTGAGTCCAGAAGTAATAAAACTCTATTTATTTTTCTTTCTTTGGTGAAACCAAATCTAATGGTTCTACTACTAAATTTACCCTCTTTTCTTTTGTTATTGAGTTTAATACTACCGTCTCCTACCACCCATGGTATCAAACAAAGAAGTTCATAACTGATGTCAAGTTGAGTATCACCCACAATTCCCTCTCCCATCCACAGATAGTCATCTAATGAAGAAATCTCTTGGATATCAGAAGCCTTCTTCCCGAGATCTTCTTTGAATGCCATCCTGTGATTTTCTGTGCAAATAATACTCTTCTCAAAAAGTGTTGATTTAAATTCGAACATTCTTTCGTCATCTCTCAACTCACGATTCACAATACTACGAACCTTTTTGAAGAAAATCTTTCCTGAAGTAATATCATAGTTGGCTATTACTTCATCCCTACTAATTTCTCTTATTTTCTTTAAACCTACTTCTTTCAATACCTCCGTATCATACTCCAAACAGTCTGGCATAACAGCAATATGATGGAAAGCATCTGGATGATTCGCTAAGTTGAGTATCTGTTCCATGGCTAGGTTGTCTTCTTCCACATCCTCACACCAAGTAAAAACAGGAAGTTTATACTCGTTTGGATTCAAAATTTTCATTACATGCTCTCCTTCTGCATATACTTTTTTATTTCTCCCGCTAGGAATGAAAACTTCTCATGAAACCAATCCTGGCTCAACAACCATTGTAGATAATTCCATGGTATCTCATTTATTCGATGACCTCTCCATTTACCAAAGGTCATCTGTGGATAATATCCATAATTTTCATTCGAACACGACGAATCAGATCCCGTCTGAGAATCTGTTGAGTAATTGTATCTCGAATTACTATCAGAAGTTGCTAACTGTTTAACAGCTTCCTTTATTGTAATGTTATTTTTCTTAGCTATTTCCTTGATGCGAAGAAATGCTGCCACGCTCTCCCCGTCCTCACCACGTTCAACTAACTCCCATATCTTCTCAAATTTCTTTGCATTAAAACTCACTTACCTCCCCTCAATAAATGGCGTCCCCGACAGGAGTTGAACCTGCGTACAGTGATTTAGAGTCACCTGCTAAGCCGTCTTAGCTACGGGGACGCATATCCTGCAAACTTCAACAATTCCTCTCGGTCACGTTCGTACCATCTGATGTCTGTTTCTAGCCAACGTTTTATACCTCTGATATGCTGTTCTTCGTTTTCCGTCAGTTTATTCTCGGGTGCTGGTTTTTCAATCTGGTCTCGGGTTCTTCCACGGAACTCACAATAAGCGATGTGGAAAATACGATACTGTCTACGCAGGAATTCCAGATGTGGCACATGACCATATATACAACTTTTCCTGTGAGACTTTGCGGTTTTTATTAGTGAAGCTCTTGCTTTTTGGTCCTGTTTTCTAGCTGTGATTGGATGCATCATTTTATTGTCCTCCTATGAAAGTTTGTTAGAATAAGAAAATTTACACTAACTCTCATAGGTGGACTTCTACTGCGATTAACCTACGTCATAGTATTACTCCTTTTGGAATGGGGCGATCGGAGAGACATCGAACTCTCATTACCTGAGCCACAGTCAGGTGTCTTACCTTTAGACCACGACCGCCATTAGATTGCAGTTCCTCCAGGTTGTTCTTGTGTAACCTGAAGTTGACGACCCATACAATACAAATTTACTATTAGTTGTGCGCCTCTCTTTTCTATCGAGAACGCTGTGCAGTCAGACTGGCAGACATTATCTGGAGTAGTTGCACAGACTAAGGAATATTCCGAATCTGAATCAATTATATGGAACATTCCATCATCGCCTTTTATCAGTTTATAGTTGATCATGTTCCTTGTCCTCTATCAAAAAGTTGTTCCATTTGCGTTGTCGAACTAGTGGGGTAGGTCTAGTCTACATCGCTCTCTTCGGTATCTCCGATATCTATGCTGACCTCCCTACCCGTACAGTGCATTCTGACAACCTCATCATCTGTGTCTATCTCGAACGCTGCACAGTCTGATTGACAAACATAGTCAGAATCTTGGTAACACCTTATTACAACTCCACTATCGGTTTCAATGTGATGATTTACTGCGCCCTCTTCCTCGTCCAACTTTAGCTCGTAAGTAATCATGATTTTGTATCCTCAACATTATCTTTCGAATTTCGTGACAGTCGGGGCAGATAGACATTGTAACTTTCTCAAACAAATATCTATCGCCACGTTTCCCTTGTTCTAACTTACCCTTGATATATTCGACCCCACAAACGGAACATATTCCTTTGTAAATAATTTCATCCATCGGCTTCAACCTTTTCGTCATTGACCCACCTGGAAATCCTCTCGATGAGTCCATCAAATATTGTGATATTCTCTATGAGATCTATGGTGAAACCCATAGCCATTCCTGCCCAGATCAGCGGACCACTACAGAATGTCATTACTGCATATTTCCAAACAACTGGATTGTGACACTTCGCCTCGGTTTTTCCAAATATAAAAAAACCGATGACAGACCACAGTGTCACTGCGATTATGATTACATCAAATAACTCCATCGTAACTCCTTTCGGTTGGCAGGGTCGACAGGATTCAAACCTGCAACTTCTGGATTTGGAGTCCAGATCTCTATCATTGAGTTACGACCCTGTACATCTTTTTTTATCTACCAACAAACGTTAATTATGTAATCTCCAGGTTCTATCTCTCCTTTTTCACACATATCATTGAGGATAGAATCCGTCAGGAAGCTGTACTTACCAGTCTTCTTAAATTCTTCCATTTCCTCTTCGTCTATATAGTCTGCTGGATTTGAGACACTAAACTCGTGTATACTGTCATTGCTAGCTTCCTGATCAGCGACGAAGCTAAATTCTTTAACACCATAAAAATCTTTAACCTTCTCTTGAAAAACATCATAATCAACTTCGATAATTTCTTTTTTTATTGTCTTCACGATCTCTCCCCTTCAAAATGTTCAAAATGGCGGTGTTAGGGGGATTCGAACCCCCGATCTCCACCGTGACAAGGTGGCGTGTTGACCTGACTTCACTATAACACCGCAATTATTCTTCTATTTTAATT
>JAEORY010000520.1 GCA_016840645.1 Candidatus Borrarchaeota archaeon
TACCTTCGTCCAAATTTAATACATAAACCGCAGCTTGACCATCACGAATCCTGCTACAATGAATTCTATAGGTGCAAGCTTTCCTCAATCGTTTGTCAACAAAGTCAATGGTAGAAGTAGTGAGGACCATATCAAGTCCACCATGAGCAGCATAGCTGATAAGTTTATTAAGACTACTTTGTGTCATTCTACTGTCAATAAATAGATAAGCCCTGTCAAGTGCTAAAACATACTCATTCAGTCTGTCATCATCAAAAATCTCCATCAATTTTTTATTGTCTATTTTTTCGTGATTAAATTTAAGCTCAGCATTGGATATTACTTTCTTTCCAACTTCAAATTGTCTGTGTGCTAACTTCGCCATCACCAAAGTGGCGACTTCTGCCTGTTCAAATGACTTCCCTTCTATGATAGTTATCACAACAACCTCCTTTTTGATTTAGAATTAATCGTAACCAACATTTAACCCAACCTCACAATCGCAATACCCACCTTCTGAGCAGAAATACTCTATAGTATTCTCAATATCGAATCCTCCCATTTGGCGTAAAATTTTTCTAGTTAATGAATGATCATGCCTACAACCATATTTCTGATATTCATCCCATAGTTTTTCTTTAAATTCACTCCATCTTTTATGCTCAGGTGTAAGAATATCCATTAGAACGAAATTCCCCTTATATAATTATGCATTATACGCTTCTTCAATTATTCTAATTAATTCTGACATATTTTCAAATATATAATCTGGAGAACGTCCGTAGTCTGTCAAATTATTCCAAATTTCATACGCCGCTTCATTTGCAGAAATGCCATATCTTTCCATAGCCTTTGCTCCTATCACAGCGTAGTCATAAGCCCCTCCTCCAATTTTCCCTTCCACTGAATCACGAACAGCATGATCAATAAAAGTTTGGTATCGCCTTTCAGCTCTACTCTCCAGTCTATCAAAACTGGATCCTACTTCAGTAATTTTTCTTCCTTCATCAGTTATATAATCATGATCATAAAGCCATTTCAAATAATGCTCCAAATCTACAGTCCATTCAAAACTCTCTGGAAGGTTTGAGCGAATCCCTTCCTGACTTATTAATCCCCACTCATTTTTAGGAGAGCGTTTAATAGTTTCAAGAACTATATAATCATCTGGATCCAAATATGCATCTTCCGCTTCCGTTCCTCTATTCTTTAAGGCTCTGAGTCCTTCTGTAGCTAGTCTATAGTCCATAGCAAGCCCCCTACATCATTTTCTTATAGTTGAACTGCTCTAATGTGTCCAGGACGAAGGGTGGGTATTTCTTTTGTATCATATAACCAGTGATATTCTGGACCATAAATCTTTATTCGTCTACGCTGACCACTTCTTAGGTCAACAAAGCGACATGTCTCAACTTTCGTCTGTTTGTTGTAGCGACACAGCACTCGGATATCTGTATTTTGTCTAAGCCTTCTGTCAATATTCTCGAACTGCTGAGTGGTGAGATAAAGGTCTACATCACGTTTTCTTGTCTGGAGTACAAAGTAGGAAAGCAACTTATTAAAGCCGCTTTGAGACATTCTTGCATCTGCAAATAGATATGCCTCGTCGAGTACCACCGTTGTATCATACAAGATGGTATTGTTCTCCATTGCCTCAACAAAGAACTCATAGTCAAACTTTGTAAAGTCACCCTCTTTAACATCTTTAACAAAACGCTCTTCAATTCTATTACCATAGTCATCAAAAACATAATTGATGTTATCCAAAAAGATGTTGTAATTCGCTACAATCTTTCTGTCGGCCTCAAGCCAGTCAAGTACAGCGAATGTGGTCGCTCCTAATGTTTTACCTTGACCGACTTTTCCTTCAAACGATACTAACATGCTTCCTCCTAGAGCTCATCTTCGTCGACATGTCGCCTACCAGCTACCAAAGCCTCCATTAATTCCATTCTTCCTTTTCTGTCCTTAGAAATTTGTGCCTGTAGAACAAGATTACAATACTCAGACAAAACTTTCGACTTGGTTACAGTAGCCAAAATGTAAGCTCTAGCTAAAGGAATAATTAATCCAGGAGGTAACTCCGACTTCATAAGCAAAGTGCCATCTATAGCGAATAGCTCTCTTAACTGAGCAGTCTCTTCACCAACTGGTACAGCGAGAGCTCTTTCAATTGTTCTTTCACGATCCATTACCATTATTGTGTCCTCACATATCTATAGATTTCTTCAAGTTGGGCTTCATTGTTCCCAATGTCCATTTTCAACATATACACTAAGACAAACAAAACAAGTACCATCAAAATTGTAATTGCTGGAAGTACCCAATGAAGTTTATCTTTGGTTCCTCCTTCTTCCGTTGCTTTTACAATTTCATCAATTATATGTTCATCCATCGCAGCCGCAAGTTCCTTTGCTGTAATTCCTTTTGCGACTTGAAGCTCCGCTGGTGATAATGGTGTAGGAACGTCTTCCTTGAATACCAAACACGGTATATCACTTTGCAGAAACGGTATTGGAGTAAAAGGATACTTGGCTGTCATTACACAATTTGAGTCTATATTGTATAATTCCTTACCATTTGACCCTTTTACATCTGCCAGTTTCCCCCCTGCCGTTTTCCTTGATAGTTGAAAAGAAAAACCTTTATCTTTTCCGATTATAAAGGTTAATATTTTTCCTTTCACTCTTATTCTGTTGACCATTATTAGCATCAACAGCATCATCAACATGAGTAACATAAAAAACATCATGTATGAAGTATAATCCATTCAGACAACCTCCTTGTAATTTGGGAAAACCAGAAAAAATTAAATCCTATAAATCAATCTACCACCTCCTTCACCTCGAAAACAATCCCCAAATCGAACTCGCAAACATTAATATAAATCCCGCAGCAAAAGCACATGTTATCGGAGTTAATATAAACCACCGAATCCACTCAAAGCCACCTTCAAAGAAAGCGTAGTCCCAAGTAAGGAAATCAGTTATTCTAGTGAAGAAATTTTTGATTGCATTTGTCAAGCTTGTTGAGCCTGTATCTGTCGTAGTTTCAATAACCGTGTTCTTACTTATCTCGGTAAATCTTTCCGCATCTGGATCAGCCGTTGTCTCACCGTCTATTATGTTAGACAAAAACACTCCACACATCGCAATCATACATAGAGCCGCAAACATTCCTATCTTCATACTATCACTCCCTATACACCAGTATCGAATCCATCATTCCCTGAAACTCAGCTAAATGCTGATCGACCGCAGGGGTAGACAACGTACCAGACGTTGTCGTAGTTGCCTGATTCGTACCGTCAGATATAACAATCGTTGCTGTGCTAGTCCCTGTCCACCAAGCTGACAAATCTGTCCATTGATAAAGTGTAGCATCAATACTAACAGAAGTAGGTGAACCTGAATCACCTACACTAAATTGGAAACTAGGAGTCCCACCAATTGTAATCGCTTCTAACGAATAGTTACCCTTCTTCTCGAAAATCGGATCCCCAGACTGAGGAGCACTTCCAGCAGTAGGAGTTCCCTTTAAATACACACTCGTAGTTAACAAGAATGGTTCATCGGCGAAAGTAA
>JAEORY010000521.1 GCA_016840645.1 Candidatus Borrarchaeota archaeon
TTATTCCACCTTATGTTCATGCTTCTCCCCCGTCCGATCAATGACAAATGCTTCTACCTTTCTTCCCTCTTCATCAACATATCCTTCTTCTTCATATTTTTCATTGAGACGTCTTACTACTGTCTCCAGTCGTTTCTTAACAATTGACATACTTCATATATAAAGTTATAATATATAAAGATTTCTATAAAAAAAGGAAAAGGTGGTTTTTAAAGGACACTTAAGCCCGGGTGGATTAATATCTTGCTTGCTATTGGAAACCACCAAACCTGTTTATCAAGGAAGTACTCATCTACTTACCTATTCGGACCTGTATTGTAGAAAGGAGGTTAAAAATGAAAACCTTCTATATACAATATACAATCACAGGCAAAATTCTTTATAGATACTACTATATAAAGGTTTCGGTAATAAAGAAAAAAAAGAAAAAATAAAGTTTATGCTTTTATGTTGTCGAGCTTAGCTATGTTTCTAGTTCTCCAGAGAACCGTATCGAAGGTCTCAAAACATTGAATATGATGTGCTCTACGTTTCTTCACCGGCCATGTTCTAGATTCAAAGGGTTCAGATACCGCAATACAGCCGGTATCCATGCCTCGCTTCAATACATAAGCATCATCGTCCAACATAGCAGCCGATGTATTTGCATCTAAATCCAGAGACCATGAGAATGTGGGTAACACATCCAGACCGCAAATTCTTCCAATCCCGTACTGGGATATTGTCTCTCTACCATCCCAGAGAGATCTAATATTCTGTTCCCAAATCGGAATAACCCAACTTGGGACAATTAATGTATCCGGTTTTACATGTCCAAACGTATTATCCTGTATATTCTTTATACCATCCGTTATTGCCTTCCGGATACGCATTTCATACCCAGTATAACGATTCATGTACGTACCGGAGTCTGATCCACCTACTGAATCCCAGTATTTCCCAGAACCTCCACCGACACTATTTGATGTATAGGCTTTTCCTTCAAGTGTGGAGATGAAATCATTTTCCTTGGCTAACTGTATGGCCATGGTAAGGTCAGAAGTCAATTCACCGACAGGATTATTGAGCATAAATCGCATTGCCCGCTCTGTGACATACCCCCCTAGCCGATATTCATATGTCTTGATTGTAGATTCAACATACTTAATATCTGCCTCTGGATCTTCCTGTCCTTCACCGACCTGCTTGGCTCTGAATCCTCCACCTACCTTGTTGTGGTAGTAAGCCAACATCTGATCTATCCTCTTTTCAGGTAAAACCTTCGTACAGGTGATATCGGCTGCAGACTGTGCTCTTACTACATAACCCAAAATCCGTTTGGGATGCAGTTCGTTCATCCAACTTTCTACCATTCATATCACCCTAAAAGTCTTACTTTGACCGTAGATGCAGCGCCTTCTGCTGAATTAATCGCTTGCCCACCGAAGTGTATAGGCCTTGCTTTCTTAAAGTAGTTTACGTGGAGAATTTCATTCGCAGTCAAAGCTTTTTCAATTCGCACCGTACTATAATCAGAATTTGAATAACACCACTTATTTGAGGTAGATACAATTGTACCACCAGTGGACTCCGAAAGCTGTATCGGTGCTGAATCTTTTGCTTGGAGCATTAAACTGGATATGGCATATACTCTTTCAATTCCAGGAATGGTAATTGTTGCAGTGGAAGCTGCAGAAAGAGTTCCATCCAGAATCACGGCATAATGCACTAATTCACGTGCAAGACGCACAGAACTGTGATCCTGTCCGGGTTCAACGTACTGTCCTGCAGACATTGCAGTTGAAGCAATAAAATACCATACACCATTTGTTTTAATAGTGTCATATCCACTAGCTGAGTCACCAGATTCCAACACACCTAACACATGTTCTCGATTTGAATCGGATGCAGTAAAGAGTTCTATTTCTTCGTGACCTGAACTGTTATAGGCCATCATCCAGGCTCCTTTTGTAAGTGAATAGTGTGCACCAGAGGCAAACACATTAAATGTATCGCCGGTATCTTGTACCTTATTTCCTACTCTTGCCATATTTACACCTCAGCTGTAATGATTGGATTTCCATCATAGTCTACCTTTGAAACCTTTGCATGAATTCTTGTATCTGATGTAGCCTTAGCATATAAGTTATCAATTTCTTCTTCTTCCTTTTCGACAAGTTCTTTAAATGATAATCCAAACTTGTCGTGGATAGCTACATGCTTGAGTTTTACTCTCTTATCGTCGATGGTGATTTCTTCTGTAGTCTTTGAATCGGTAGTCTTTCCTAGAGTAGTCATGATTTCCGTTTTTTCTAATTCATCTGCCCAGGATTTTAGTTCTTCCAGTTCTGTCATGCCCTTGGTTTCAAATACGGGTTGTATCTTGTCCCGTATTGCGGGTGACAGATGTCCTTTTTTAACTAAAATATCCAGGACTGAATTAGATATTTCGGCGATCTGCTTCTGGCGAAGTTCCATCGCCATGTCTTTATAGCCTCTAACTTCCTGTTCAAGCTCTTTGACTCGCATTTCGAGTTCTTTGTTCTCCTGTGTTTCGATTTCTTTCGATTCGATTTCCTGTTCTTTTGTTTCCATGTTTTCCGTCTCTTCCAATTCTTTTTCTTCTATTTCGGTCATTTCGACCATCCTATCTATTTCGTTTAATGTTTTTTGATACCATCCCAAGACCTTAGCTGCTGGATTGGCCGGTATAGTGGCGAGTGATACTTCGTAAATCTTAACGCCTGTCAAGATTCTTCGCATTTTTCCCTTAATTTTTTGTTTATCCCATTTATCAGGGATGTAACCAATAGAAAAACTGTTAATAATACCTTCTTTGATTTTTTCAATAATGTCTTTCTCTGTTTTTGATATTAATCCCTTAATCCAACTTTGGTTATCCTTCATTTTTGCTTCTATTACTGTCCCGACATGACGATTTTTATCATGATTATACAAAATAGGTGCACCCACCATTTCCTCAAGTGCTTTATTCTGAGCATCAGCTGTGATGATATCTCCCTGCCGATCCAAATCGTCAGTCATTGGGCTCCCTTCAATGTAAAAATTACCTTCTTCTGTCTCGGAAAATTCTTTCACATTGAATCCTTGCTCAAAATTAAGGGATTTCTTCATGGTCCTTGCCTTGCAGATTGCAATTGCATGAGTTTTTCTTTCTTTCACATCGGGATATTTCTTCATTAATGAACTATCCTTCATTATCTCAGAGACGCATTTCTCGATTTTTTTATCTTGTTCAGGCGTTGTACCTCCGTACGGCATGGTTATCATATGTAAAGTTACAACAATTAAATAAACATTTTGAATATATTATTGAACATACTATTTCTATCGTAATCGAAAAATTTATAATTGTATAATACAATTATAAAGTATTACATATGGTGACACTATGAAAGAAATAGAATTTAATGCATATCTGGAGACAGACTACGCAAAAGTAGATACACAAAGACTAAACACTGTCATTAGATTTCTCAGAGAAAACATTTTCGACGAATCAATGAAACCATTTGACTGGAACTGTCCCCCCTGGCTCATGAATGCTGACGATGCC
>JAEORY010000025.1 GCA_016840645.1 Candidatus Borrarchaeota archaeon
TTTCTGTGGCTATATCCCATAATACGATCTCATTATCCATCGAACATGTTGCAAGTAGATTATCATCAAAGGGGTGAAATGCCACTCCATAAACTGGTTTTGAATGTGCTCCTTTAAGCATCTTTAGTTGTTTGCCTGATTTTAAATCCCAGAATCTAACTGTCTTGTCACCGGATGCTGATGCGATAAGACCATCATTTTTGATTGCAATGTCGTAAACAGTCTCAGTGTGCCCCTTCAATACCATAATCATCCAGTTCACCAAAAATGCATAAATCTTCAGTTTAGTACAAAATACCCATTGACCTATCGCATAGTCTTCAAGCTTAATATTTATGACTTATTTTAAAATATTAATCCATTTTGTACCACGAAAAAAGAGAGGCTTTTGGTAGAGAAATGTGCCATTTTTTTAAGAGTGCTTTGCAATTCTCTCATTACGAAGTGCATATGTATTAAGTTAAAGTAATAACTTTTTTCTTTAAGAATATGAAGAATTGAAGGAGTCAGTATGTGAACTACCACCCAACAAGTTAGGTGGCTTCTGTCCTCCTAGACTGTTCTGCTTAGTCAACACGGTTGGTCACATTCAGCCTAGTCATCGACAGTTCGGGCTGGTCCACAGCAGCCCCCGTCCCTCAAGGGACACTTGAGGTCCGACAGTACCCTCATCGGTACTATGTCTTGTGTACGCTCCCAACGCCAAGCCAGACACCTCGGCATACTGCACACTGAGATGGTAGCTAACTGCTATTTAAGTGTTAGGGAGAGCTATGTGAAAGTGAAACCCTCTACCGCAATTCATCCCCCCAACACGTTGGGGGGTCTTCTTGCGAATTGGTTATAAAAAGGAGTAAGAAATTCTTAAATTGGTAAATAAACATAAGTTTATCGGTGGTTTACATGAGTGATGAGTTGTTAGAGAAGATTACTCACATTGAGAAAATGCTGATTGAAATTGGGGCTAAAATAGACAATTTTTTAGGTTTTGAAGAATTAAGTGAAGAGGAAAAAGAAGAGGTCAAAAAATTACGTGAGGAAGTTAACAAAGGCGAGTATGTAAGTTATAAAGAAGTATTCAGTGAATAATTATGTATGAAATACTCCTCACTAAACAGGCGGCAAAATATTTACGATCCTTGGATGAAGGATACAGGAACAAGATTAAAGAAATACTTGAAATACTGCAAATAAACCCATTTTCATGGCCCTATAAAAAGATAAGAGGAGAAACAAATCTTTTTAGGATCAGACTTGGAGCGTATAGAATCCTTTATGAAATCAACAGATTAGAAGGCAAAATCATAATCCTAAAAATCGATCATAGAAGTAAAGTCTATAAGTGATTGCTTTTTTTCTAATGCATATTTGCGTGAAATCCCTTCTGACAATTGCTCCTTACTTTATGTTATTTACACATACAAAGACCTAGGTTAGAATTGAGAAAAGATTGAGGGATATTAGCAAACTTTCGCAATGCTAAATCCTTCTTTATCGTTTTTGATTGCAATATCATATACGGTCTCGGTGTGCCCCTTCAATGCCACAATCATCCAGTTCACCAAAATGCATAAATCTTCAGTTTTAGTATGAAATAGCCAATGACCTATCGCAGTGTCTTTTAGCCTTTTATTCATTTCTTCATTTTATCGAAATTTCGCAAGAAAACCCTTCAACTTGTTGGGTGTTAGTTCACACTATTAATCCATTTTGCACTATGAGAAAAGAGAGAGCTATGTTTACTTTTAAACGCGATAATTAATAGACAATGTTAATTAATAGGAAGAGAAATCATATTATTGAGATTTCTCAATTTATCAAATAAGTAATGTGATATTATGAAGACTTCTGATTTAATCAGCCAAAAAATGCGCCGAAAGGCTTCAGAAATCGACAGTCTTCGTCTAGGTTGTGGATGGACTGAAGATGATCTTGACAAACCATGGGTTCTTGTTGATTCTGTTGAAGGACAAAGTCATCCAGGTTCTGTACATCTTGGTTTAATTGGAGATGATGTGATAACAGGAATCGTAGCAGCGGGAGGAACTCCTGCAAAGTACTATGTTACTGACACTTGTGATGGAATCTCTCAAGGCACCCCTGGTATGAGTTATAGTCTTCCCAGCCGAGAATTCATTTCATTTGCAGTAGAGATGCATGCAAAAACTGGACATTTTGACGCAATGGCACTAGTTAGTAGTTGTGATAAATCGATTCCTGGGCATTTGATGGCCGCAGCGCGACTTGATCTGCCTACCATCATCATCCCTGGAGGCGTAGAAGAAGTGGGACCTCATTGGATGACCCTAGAACAGGTAGCCACTTATGACTCACAGCGACGAAGAGGAAAGTTAAGTACAGAAAAATACCAGTTCTTGGCTAAATTCGGTTGCCCTACACCTGGGGCGTGTGCCTTTATGGGAACTGCCTGTACGATGCAGATAATGAGTGAGGCATTAGGAATGGCACTCCCAACAAGTGCGTTAGCACTTTCAACCGGTTTCGAGATAACTAGGCTCGCACGTAAGGCAGGAAAACAAGTTTTGTACCTGATTGAACAAGGACTTTCTGCAGGAAAAATACTTACAAAAGAAGCATTTGAAAATGCAATAATGGTGCATGCTGCTATAGCTGGATCCACTAATGCATTATTACATATTATTGCGATAGCTGCTGAAAGGGGTATCGAGATAACTCATGATGACTTTGATTTCATCAATAGGAGAATACCATATCTAACAAATATTCGACCTTCAGGTAGATACCCAAGTAGTTTCTTCTGGTATAGTGGTGGAACTCAATTTGTAATGAAACAATTAATGGATCATATACATCTTGATACACTGACAGTTACCGGTGAAACGGTTGAAGAAAATATAAAGAACCTCGAAAAAGAAAACTACTTTGAGAAGATAGCGACATATTTGGAGAACTATAAAGTCTCAAGAGATGATGTAATACGAACTAAATCAAACCCTTTCTCAGAAACAGGATCAATTGCGATATTGGAAGGAAATATAGCCCCTGAAGGTGCTGTAGTCAAAGTCACCGCAGTTGATCCTTCTATGCATAAATTCACTGGAAGAGCAAAAGTATTCGATTCGCAAGATGACGCTGTAAAGGCAATTTTTGATGAAAAGATTGAGAGCGGGGATGCAGTAATAATCAGATACGAAGGACCAAAGGGAAGCGGTATGCCTGAACAGTTTTATGCAACCGAAGCCATCGCTTCTGATCCGAAGTTAAATGTTTCTGTTGCTTTGCTGACAGACGGACGTTTCAGTGGTGCCTCAAGAGGACCATGCATCGGACATGTTTCTCCTGAAGCTGCAGAAGGCGGAACGATTGCTCTTTTAGATGACAACGACCTAATAGAGATAGACATACTAAGCAGACGTTTAGAGTTGGTAGGCGTACAAGGTCAAACTCTTAAATCAGAAGAAGTTACTAAAATATTAACTGAGAGAAAAAAAATGTGGAATCCACCGCAACGAAAGTTTACAACAGGAATGTTAGCATTCTATACGCAGCATGCAACTTCAGCCAGTAAAGGTGGGCGTATGGAGTTGTAACATCCTTAGAAATCTATCTGTATACAACAGTATACGTAGGAATACAGTAGCCAAACATCAACACAGAATTTTCGAATATTAAATTTTTAATAATTGGCATGGTAGTTAAAATCAGAAGATATGAATTGTTTGCTAAAAGATTGAACGAACTTATCTATATAGGTAGTAGTAAGAACAAAAATTACTCTATATGATGACTATTGCTTATTGGAATATCAAAGGAGGAAATAATTTTGAGTTTTGAGGGAGTTTTTTCGCCATTAGTAACACCCCTAGATAAAAACTATGAAGTGAACTGGGAAGCATTCCATGCACTATTAGACAAACTCATAGAAGGCGGACTTCATGGGGTTGTTCCAATGGGGACAGCTGGAGAATTTCCTATGTTTACAACTGATGAACGAATGAAAATCGCTGAAGGTGTCGCAAATCATATAAATGGAAGGACAAAGCTGATTGTTGGTACAGCAGCACCAAGCACCCACGAAACATTAATGCTTTCTAAACACGCAAAAGACATTGGTGCTGATGGAGTTCTGGTAACTAATCCTTGGTATCTCAAACCTTCGGAAGCAGGATTATTGTGGCATTATCGAGAACTTGCTAAAGCAGATATTCCAATATTAGCATACAATATTCCGAGTGCAACTGGAAGCATGATGCCGGTCCATATTGTTTCAAAACTGGCGGAAGAGGGAACACTTGCTG
The DNA here is from genome assembly GCA_016840645.1 of Candidatus Borrarchaeota archaeon. The sequence continues at coordinate 4,281 of JAEORY010000025.1, forward strand.
GAATTAAGGATTCATCTGGCGTACTTAACCAGACGATTATCTACATCCGTGAAACGCCACATGACTTTGTTGTTTTCCCGGGCATTGATACGATATTTTTAGCTGCAATGATGCATGGTGCAGAAGGTGGTGTCTTGGGAACCTCAATGGTTATACCAAAAAAAGTTGTTGAACTTTATGTTTTAGCTAGAGCTGGCAAATATGAATTAGCCAATGAAATTCAAAATGATATGTCGGCAATAATTCAGTATGTTTTCCTCGGTGTATTTCCTGCAGGATTAAAGCAATTAGTTACGGAAGCTTTAGGAATAGACATGGGAGATCCAAGACCTCCTTTAAGCCCACTAAATGAAGAACAACGAAAAAATATTTCTGAATTCATCAAAAATCTACAATTGGAATATTAGAAAGGTAGACCGCACATGCAAATTAAAGAAATAATTGATCTTTCCGTATCTCTTGAAAATGGTATGCCAATTTATCCTGGTGATCCCACTCCCGATTTTAAAGCAACACGAACTTTAGAGGAACATGGCGTTCTTGTCACTCAGATGCGATTAGGGACTCATACAGGTTCACACATGGATGCACCCCTTCATTTCATAGAAGGAGGAGAGTCCATAGACGAACTTGACCTTGAAAAGTTAGTAACAGAGGCAATCGTCCTTGATCTTTCCTACAAAGAAATGGGTTCTGCCATTACAGTTGAAGATCTTGAGAAATTTTCAGAGGCGATCAAAGAAGGCGAGGGGATACTATTCTACACAGGAACCAGCAAACTTTGGGGCGATGAACGGATTTTAAGAAATTTTACATATATTGATCCCTTTGCAGCAGAGTGGTTAGTCGAAAAAAAGGTTTCAATTGTTGGTATCGATTGCCTTAGCGTGGAAAAATACAAAGCAGATGCACCTGAGACGCATAAAACGCTGTTAAGCGCGGGAATTCCGCTTATTGAGACACTTTCTTCAAATCTCGAAAAAATCACAGGAGAGAGAGTTCTCCTAATAGCCCTTCCTTTAAAAATAAAGGGAAGAGATGCTGCGCCAGCGCGGGTTATAGCATTGCGAGTTGAATAACACTGTATCAATGATCCAAGATTCTATCAACATTCTTCTTTTTTATTATAATATCAGAACAACAAAGCCGCCCCAGATGATGTGCCAGATTAAGTATTGTCCGAGATGGGCTACAATCGCAGACAGAAAGCCTGATTTTCTATAGAGATACGCTGCAGTCAATGTGAAGCCGCCTGAAAGTACTATAAGTTCCACTACAAAAAATGGAGTGAGTCCGCCAACAAATGTTAGAAAGAGGCTTATTTGCCAAAGAGTATACGCGATGGCAATAGCAATAGCTACTCCCCAAAAAACTTGTTGTTGTTTATTTTCTTTCAAAATTACGCTAGAAATAAGCCAGACAAGGAAGGTAACTAGAAATAGTGTGAAAAGGAGTTGTTGTATAATGGCAGCCCGTGGATATACTACAAGAGAGATTGGGAATGGGAAATGTATTGTTCCTATTGGATTAATCAAGTCAAAAACGATCGTTACTGCACCAAAAAGAATTCCGATAAGCAAAGGAATTACGAAGCGTTGTTTGTTGTCAATTTCTGGATTGAGCATCTCAGGAAATCCTGATATTAGGGCTAGTCTCAAACCGACATAGCCTAAAACTAAATAAATGATTGTTTCTAACCAACTGATTGTTATTTGCTGACTGGGTAAGAACGGGGCTAATAAAAGCGTGAATAGTACTTGTAAGACTACCAAGAGTACTGCTATACCGCCGTAGATTTTTTCATCAAGTGTTAATGTTCTCATAATAATTCACTATGGTTTATATTTTCAATGTTCAGCAAAATATATTCCTTTAAAAACATGCTGGTTAGGACATCTATCATGGTTCTTCATAATTCTGTTAGAACGTTCATGATAGTTTTTTCAAACTCCAAATGGCGATTTACATAACCATAAGTATATTTCAAAGTATTGATAATTAATTATTCAGTGAATAGTGCTTTTGGTAGAACTGCAGGGGTTATATCGACCAGTTGCGATATCCTCATATCAACTACCCCGCTCTAAAGGGAAGGCTTCAGCAGTCTGACTATTTGTAATGCGCGGGCTCGCTTATCCCATTTCTACTCCAAGCTTTTTGAACTATCCATACCAAGCCAAAGGTTACCAACAGCAGCCCTGGTGTCATGAGCACCTTTATCTCCTGTGAGCTACTTTGTACACCAATGAAGAAAAAGATTATCGTCACGCTGGCCCACAGCACAGTAATAGCTATATCAAAGGCAGAAAGTTTCCTCCTCTTGAGAGAAATCCGTTCGGCCTTGGATGAAGCGGCATCCGAAAGGGATGCTTCTTTTCGGCTAAAGTTAAAACCAATCGCTCCTTTGGGGCATTCGTTGGTGCATTTGAGACAGCGGATGCAGTTTGAACTGAGTACCTCACCGTGAGTTTTGAGTTCGCCTAACACATCTACCTGCATATCACAAGTGTAGTTGCAAGTTCCGCAACCAATGCAATTATCGTTTACCAACCGTATCTTGCACAAGCCCACGATGCCGAAAATCTTAAGCAGGGCGCCGATAGGGCATAGGTAGCGGCACCAAGCCTTTCGACCAAAAAAGAAGAAGAGCACGGGTCCAAACATGATCAATGTTATCAGGATAGAAATACCGGTCTGCTGTCCGCCCCAAGGCTCAACATCGGCTAGTTGGAATGTAAATGTAGTCGGGAACCCTTGAATCCAGTTTATTAACAATGAGTTGGAAACTTTCAGCGCCAAACTAACAAATGGTATGACTCCTAGATACAGGAGCATCCGGCGCGGAATTTTAATCTTAAGACTGCCTATCCCCCACTCGACCATGTCCAGATAGCCACCAAACCAGCAGAACCATCCGCAAAAGTCCCTCCCAAGGATTACCGCTGAGATGAGAACCAATATCCAGAAAACAAACCCGGCATTGAGTACTCCCCGAGAGAGACCGGATAAGAGTGCCTCGATTCCGATGCTACCCACAGCGTGGAGGCCCAAAAGATACCATGTAGCCACATGCACAGCCATCAGCAACATTAATAAGACTCGGCTCAACGTACGTAGGTTTTGAACATTCATCATGTAAAATCTCCTCTCAAGAAAAAGTGTCTTTTTACATAATGAATCTTAGTATTTCAGAAACTTTACTTTTATAGTCGTTTTTCATTAACTCCGAAGATTTTCGACTGATTCTGATTCTATGAATATGACTTTTGGCAGAACTACACGAACTCCAGGGGTTATGTCTACCAATTGTGATATCCGCATGTCAACGGCACAGCTACAGAGTGCATAAGCTTCTTGCCGTGTAAGTCCTTTTTCTGCTTCAAGCCAGTCTATCATATCACGCAGAGCTATCTTCACTGCTTCATCTGTCGTTTCAGCATAAGCAGTAGTCATAAAGAAATCAGGTGTCTCAATTTGTGGTCGTGTGATCTTCTTTTGTTTGTTCACTACAAGCCTAATAGTGACTTCGGCATCCACCTCCACAGCAGTGCCACATACCTCACCATCGCCTTGCACAGCATGAACATCCCCTACTCCAAAGAGTGCTCCTGGGACGAAAACAGGTAAATAAAGCACAGTCCCTTCTTTAATAGCCTTAGTATCCATATTTCCACCATGGTCTTTAGGAATAAGCGTCCCCTCGCCGTCACCAAGAGGAGCAACGACTAGAGTTCCTGGGAATGGGTCAATCGGGATTCGTATTCCTTTGCCAAACTCAGCATAACCGTTTTTAATAGGAATAATCTTTGTCCATGCATCAGGAAATTCTGGAGCAAGAAAACCAAAGCCAGGAACTATGCAACAGGCTCCTTGATCCGCCACGTCGATTTTCTCTATATGCACCTCTAACGTGTCACCAGGTTCTGCTCCTTCAATATAAACGGGACCCGTTGCAGGGTTAACCCTTTCGAAGTCCAAATCTGTCGGTAAATCGGTGGAATTTTGTATTCCTTGATTAAATGCGTCCTTGCACTCAAAGATGACCGTGTCTCCCGATTTAATACGTAGGACAGGTGGATTATTCTTATCTGTAGCAAATACTATATCATTTATGGAAATTCGATGAACCTTTCTTTCAGACATATGAAACCTCCAATAATCCTTTTATTAGCATCTTGAAACAAATACAGACATGTGCTTAATACATATTTATTATATTGTCGCTCATCGTTCTCCATAAAAAAAGAAATCCTGAGTTCAAAACCCTAATAACAGAAAAGTCAGCTTGATACAACAATAGTATTTGACTAGGTGATTAAGATGGCTTTCAAAGAGTTCGAGATTAAGCTTGCTGCTAACGGGAAAATCAAGGTAATAAAGGAACAACTTCATAAATTTGGTTTTAAGCAAACTAAAGATGTAATACAATTTGATTATTACTACGATGTTGTTGGACAAAGAAAACTGTACACAAACGATGAACGGCTAAGAATTAGATTAGAATATACACCATTAAAGGAATTAAGTTACTGCCAATGGACTTGGAAAGGATCCAGACCAACTAGAGAAACTGATTTACGTGAGGATCATTCGATAGATATTCCAATAGATCAAGCAGAAGATTTACGTACCATTCTAGAGAAACTAGGATATGAAGTTTTGGTGGCATTTCGTAAAGTGCGAACACGATACAAAACTAAAAGTGAAATTGAAATTGAATTCGATGAGAAAGTAACATTATTACATGAAGACAAAGAAATACCTATGGGATCATTTTTACAAGTTAGCTTAGAAAGTGAATTACCTGAAGACGTCAATGTAATTGAACTCGAAAAGGATTTAATGGAGAATTATGCAAAACGGCTTGGATTTTCGGAAAAAGATCGTATCGATACAACATATGTAGAAATTGCACTTAAGAAATTGAAAAAAGAAAATTGATCTCATAAAGGAATTCTATTCCTCTGCGCCGCCGCCTTTTATTCTTGAAAAGGCTTTTTTTAACTCTGAGTTGAGTTGCATGCGTAGTGTAGCTCCAGTTACCGGTGGCGGGGATTCTGGTCCTCCAGGACCTGCTGCCGTAGGAGGGGGAGTGAGAAAAGGCTCTGAGGGGCCGGGTGTCATAGGTGGTGGTAAACCAGTTGATGTTGGTGACATTGGTGCTGCTGGACCTGCTGTTCTCATAGACGACATCCTGCCTTCTAGTGATTGAACCTTTGTGCTGAGATTATTAATTGACTGCCTAATTTCTGATTTAACACTTGATACGTCATTGCTAATACCCTCAACAGCTTTAAAGACAACGTTAATGAAGTTTTCAAGGATAGCATTTATTACTTGAACGATTTCCTCGATTTTTGAGGGGCTAGTTTGAATGTCTTTGAATAAATCGTCTATGTATTCGCCCATGGTTTAAAACCTCGTCATAGATTTAACTTCGATATAATATATCAAATACCTGATATTTACACAGTAAACATATTTTATATGTGTGTGGATCAGTCAGGAACCAATTATGATTTGCAAATTAATACACTTATGGTATTTTTCGCCGCATGTAAATAAAATATTGCAATCACGATTAGATATTACTCAAAGAACCATAAAAATTGACGTTATGGCTTGAACCAAGAAAACATAAAGTATCTAGGCGTTCCGTCTGGCGGGACGGTTGCAATGGTAAATTTTTTTCTAACAGTCGTGGCAAGACGACCTGCTCGAACTAATTCAATGGGAGAAAGTTCAACACCTCTTGACAAAACATGAACGATAAGTGGAGAGTGGTCAATGCCTGGGCCATGTTCGTAAATTGCAAAATCTGCACCGAATTTAAGCCCGGGTCGCACAACATAACCTCTATTCCTGAGATCAGTATAAACTATAAATTTCTCAGTAAATCGATCATAGTGCTGTTCACCAATTCTTTTTAGCTCTTCATATGATATTGGTTTATTGGAAATTGCCCTCTTGATTCTTAATTTATTTATTGACAAAAGATAAGTAGATTCGAGCAAGGACAACTCAAGAGGTCGTGTAAAATTGAAATGCTTCGGTTTACGTATTCCAACCGGCTTTCCATAATATCCATGCTTGTACAACCAAGAACCAACTTTTGGATTCCAAACAATTATTCTGTCTTCAAGTAATTCAGCCTCAAGATCTTCTTCTGTTATAATTTCTTCTTCCTCTTGAATGTCAATTTGATTCTCAGATTCATTCATTTTAGACGCCTCTAAAAACGTGAATTTTTTTCTCCTTCTAGTTTAAAATAAAGCGCTTAACAAAATACAAGAAATGATAAACATAAAGTGAAATTCTTTATAATTCTGCAAAGATACACTCATTTTTTAACGTGTGAGGGCTAGCATTCTTACAGCATCCGCTATTTCTAACCCAATATCTGCGATTTCATCAATTCTAAGAACTAGTTCTCTTAGAGCCATAATTATCCTTAAATCAGCATCTAGTTCAGTAATCTGAACTATTAAAGGTCTGTAGAGTTTATCAATTTGTTTTTCTAAGATATCAATTTCTCTGGCGAAGTTTAGTGCGTTTTCTGGGTTCGAAATGACATTAAAAATGGCGGATTTCAAATGTGTTACTGCTGCAATGGAGATGTCTACTAGATCTAAGATTCTTTCTGAAAGATCTGATGGAATCTGCCAATCCTTTAAGGTAGAGATATAGAACGCGCCACCCACTGCGGTATCCACTATTTTATCTATGACTAAAAATCGAAGTATGTCTTCCTTCAATAAAAGGCCTGGTCCTGCTCTGGAGACTTCACTAAGTAACGAAATTCGAATTTCGTCAGCAGACGTCTCTAGTTGATTTAATTTCTTGTAACTTTCATCCATCTCTGATGTATTGCCCACTGCCCAAGCCTCTGTAAGTCCACGTAATTCTTTTACTGCTAGGACTACTTCTCTCATTTGGTCATTTATTATATCGAATGCTTTTCTTTCGCTTGTAGAATAATCTGCGTTTGGATTGTATGTCAAGTGATAAACTACCCCCAGATCCCTATAAATAGTTCTCTTTGGTGTACGATGCTAAGTGCTTTATTGCTAAGTGCTTTATTGCCAAGTGCTTTAAAAATTTACCTAATTTGCTAAACTCTTCAAGTTATAAAAAGACAAACTTCTGTTTACTCAATTAGAATATTCGTGAAATCAATTCAGTAATAATTTCCAAAAAAAACCAGTTGCAACTATATAGACCAAAGAATAAGCAGGAAGGTGAATACGTGAGTTTTGTGCAATTTATTCTTATTGCAATACTACAAGGACTCCTAGAATGGTTACCAATTAGTTCGGAAGGACAAATCACGCTTGTTATGCTTCACGTATTCAATATCACCGAATTATCAACAATATTGTCACTAATTATTTGGTTACATCTTGGAACAGCTGGATCAGCACTTCTAAAATATCGCTCAGAGTATTTTAATGTAATATTTTCTAAAACAGCTGAATTTAATTATCTTAGAAGATTTCTAATTATCGCAACTTTGGCCACTGGGGTAACAGCGATTCCACTTTATCTTCTTCTAAATGAACTATTTAACCCAATCTACGGGGATATCATTTCGGCTTTGATTGGCGTATTCCTTATTGTTACAGGTATCGTCCTTTATTTCTTTAGGAATATCCGTGAATATCGACCTGCTACAGATCTTACACTTCAGGAAATAATTCTTTTAGGATTGATTCAAGGGTGTAGTATCCTTCCTGGAATAAGTCGCTCTGGAACTACAGTTGCAACACTTCTAGGGAGGAAAATTGAGCAAGAAAATTGTCTGAAATATAGTTTTCTTATGAGTGTCCCAGTGATTCTTGGGGCATTTATCTTCGATTTGCTAATATCAGGCGTCCCTAAAGTGGCTGGCATTTCCATCTATGTATTAATAATAATGATTGGTGTAGCATTTGCCTTTGGTTTACTTAGTATGGATGTTCTTTTAGCAGTCGCTAAAAAGGTTAATTTTGCATACTTCTGTGTGATAATAGGTTTAATAGCGGTTATTCTAGGACTTTTACCGCTAATTTGACGCTTTGAGTTTTTACAAAAGGAAGTTTCTCCTCTATCATAATTCCCAAAATTGAGAGTGAACTACCTCACGCTGAAGCGGTGAGGCTTCCTGCTTCGCCGACCAAACTTGCGGTGACATAGGGAATACGGTTGAGGTATTCCAGCGATGCCACCGTAGAGGATTCAGTCTCCACAGGCTTAACATCCCTACGTTCCGTAGGTACCAGGTGTGTTAACCCTTCGGTTTCGATATTAACACTTGAATTATGGTCTCTGTCCATTACTAACTCACAGACTGGACAGACGTACACACGTTCATCTAATCCTATGTTCCGGATATTTCCACAGCGTGAACAGGTTTTGGTGGAAGGAAACCATTTATCGACTTGGATCGGAGTATGCATCTTTCCTTCAAGTGTGCGTATGATCCCTCCGATGGCCGTTGATAGGATTTTCCTGCCCCATATGCGTTGCCAGGCCTTAAAACTCTCATCTTGGTAGCAGACCACCCCATAGTTCTCTTGCAGGTAATGCACCAGTTTGTGCTTAATATCCTGCTTAATATTGGTCAGCTTGGCATACGCGTTCTCCAGTTGGCGCTTGGTTTTATACCAGTTCTGGCTGCGAAATTGACACCTACTCAATTTCTGGTTCAATTTTCTTAACTTGTTTCTAATGGGTATGGCATACTGGATGGCGATGCCATCTGACAGCGTTAACTGTGTTTTAATGCCGAAATCGATGCCCACCGTTTTTGTAGGGGGCGGGGTGTGTTCCCGCGTCTGGTAGGTGGTAATCGCCAGGAAGTAGTCGCCATGTCGCTGAATCAGGGTGGCATTGGCCAACTCACTGCCAGCAGGAATTTGCGCTAAGCCATTGACCCGCAGGTGTTGTGAAATGCCCTGTATCTTGAGATACTTATCATTCAGGATTTTGTAGGTATTGCCATATTGTTTCAAAGGAATAGACTTGACACAACTCCTGTATTTGAGGGGACCGATTTTATACCCCTTTTCTTTTAAGCGTGCCAGCCCTTTGATGTTATTGATGGTTCGCCTAATGAGACTCTGCTTCATATGTGAGGATAAGTAGCATAATTCACGGAGTTCAAAGCTATCCTTGACTTTGACTGGCACTGCAGCGAGTTTATAGTCCATAGCAAACACAGTAGGCTGCGAGAGAATATGGTTATACAGCCATTTGGCTTCCAGAAATAAATGCTTCAACTGTGCTAGTGTGTGCTGGTTAAGGTGGGAGCTGTCGAGTTTTACCTCAAACACCCGACAGCGTTGACGCTTGCGGCGCGCTTTAGTAGCTTTCAAGGTAGCTTTGATGGTTTCGCTTTTTGATGGTGCGGTCGGCACTCCCGTAATCACCTGTTGCATGGTGTGAACTCCCCCGTGTTTTGAGGCGTCTTGCTGTTCCTATAACCTATCGTCAACAAACTATATAAACCTCGCCCCATTCATCACCACGCTGAAGCTGTGGTGCTTTCTGGCTTAGTCATAGTAAGATTTTTAATGATTCCAAATGTTTGACTCATTGCTTTCAAATTCTAAACATGGATGGTTGATTATATTATGATTCTTGGAGAACTAGGAGAAACCTTCACAATCACGGTTATTGAGTGGATAAGAACGCTAGGCTTATTGGGTGTATTCTTAGGTGTAATAATCGAGTCAGTGATTATCCCAATTCCCAGTCCCCTGATTATGATGGGGGCGGGTTTCATTTTGCTGTCCCCAGATCTAGGAATAACTGCTGCGATAATTCAACTTTTGTTAATCGCAGTAGTAGGTGCGTTTGCATCAACATTAGGCTCCTACATCGGATATGGGATTGGGTACTACGGTGGACGTCCAGCGATTCAAAAATACAAATGGCTCTTTGGAGTCTCAGTAGATGAACTTGATGTTATGCAAGCTAAATTTGAAGCACGTCCAGGAGCCATTCCAGGCATTATCTTCGCATTGCGAGCAATCCCAATAGTCCCACTTTCTGTAATGTCCTTTATTTTTGGAGTTTTACGAATTAGAGTTGAAAAATTCACAATTTGGACATTTCTTGGAGCACTACCGCGATGTTTTTCTTTGGCTGCGCTTGGTTGGATTGTCGGGCGTACATATGCAGGTCTAGCAGAAGCAATTGATTTCTTTGAGACAATCACCCTCGTGGCCATTGTGGTCATAATAGTGGCCTATATTGTCTATAAAAAGAAATTTAGTGACCGCCTCTTGCATAAAATCGAGGAAACAGTATAGTGCTTAGATTTACCAATATCTAAGGCTTAATTAATCGCACTTCATTTTTTTACATCTTTTTTCAAAGCAACAATCGTTTAGAGTTGATTATCCATTCGCCCCAATTCACTTTGGAATTTCTTCTCCAGGGACTGTCAATGTTGGACGGATGTATTTAAGTGGCAATGCATTGAGTTTACTAACCAAATTCTTTATTTGTTCTACATCCCCACGGACGGCTAGAATATTCATACAATTTTCTTCATCTAGATGAATATGGAGATTCGCCGTAATAATGGACCTATTATGATGTTCCAAATCAGTTAATTGATCCATAACTCCCGCTTCTCCATGATGATCGAGTATAATAGTGATAGTTCCCGCACGATCACCCTCTAATTGTTCTAACTGCTTGTAATTGACAATGAAGTCTCGCATTGCAGATCGTATTCCATCGCTTCGGGTTTCAAAACCACTTAATTGCCTAATTTTATCGAATTCGTTTAGTAAATCCTCTGACAGACTTACTGAGAATCGAATAAATTTTTCTTCAGTCAAAGGTCTATCTCCTACTAGTCATTGCTAATGCTTATTTTTCATAAAAACCATTAGATGCTTAAGTTAAATAGTTAATTATCAATGATAATGTCAGAAGGCTCAAAAATGGAATCAATAGATACGCAACTTTTCGTTCCTTTTGTGCTAAGGACAGTAGAAGCTGAAAAAGAAGCAACTATTAAAGACGCAAAATCGCTGATTTCACAGGCGATAGAATTTGCAGTTCAATTTATGACTACGGATATAGACAAGGAAGACGATGAAGATATAATTGGATTTTCGAAAATAGGCTGGCCTTTTTGGGCATTTCTTATTGATACAAATTATGGGTACTTTATTGATGGGCTACAAATCTCAAGCGCAGATATCCAGATAACAACCCCTCCTCGTTATAACGACTTAAAGAAACTAAATGTCGAGATGGATGACTATTTGAACATTCTAAAGAGTATTAACACAGAAATATCGAAAAGAAGACCAAAAAAAGATAAACTAAAGATTTCTGGATTTTTTAAACCAGATTTAATGGAAATAATTTCCTCTCTATTTGGACTCGCAAAAAAAAATGATAAAGAAGAGATTATTCCCATTATGCCTTTAATATCACAAACCACTGCAAAAGAATATACTAAAGAATTCAATAATCTCCTGTCTTCAATAGACAAAAATCTTGTTGAGTTCAAGGAGTTTAAGCAAGCCGTTTTAACTAGTAGCACTAATTGGGTTCAAGATATTGCTAAAACGAGCACAATACAAGAAGAAAATTATGATTCACAAATCAATCAAATGACTATAAAAGTGAATGAAAATATCAGTGAATTTACTGCAATGCTAGAAAATAAAATCCATCAGTTAAATGAAGACAAGCAAAACAAAACAAATAGTGAAATATATAAGCTTCGAGAAGAATTAGAGCCCCATATAAACGTTCTTCGCTTGCTGTATGTAGAAGTACGCGATACATATAAAGAAATCAATGATGTTCAAAAAGCTCAAGGAGAGCAGTTTGTGGAAAATATATTGAACAACGCTGGCACAATGGTAAAATTTGCAAAGAAAGACGCAAAAAAGATAGAAGATATCGTTCGAAGAATTACTTATTCCTATGAGAAATGCAATAACAAAATAAAATATATTTATAAGGAATATGAATCTAAAAAAGAGAAGCTTGAGAAGGAAAATTCTGAAAAAATAGAAAATGAACAGCAAAAAGTCGTGAACCTGAAAAATGGTAAGCAAAAAAAACTGGAAGAATTAGAACTTCTAAAGCAACAACTACTAAAAGAAATAAAAAGCCTTAAAGAAGCACTAAATAATACAGAATCAACCCTTCAAAGTACTCAATGGACACCATCAGCTTTTTTTCAACCGATATGGATTGAAAAGGTTAATGAACATAAATTGGTGTATATTCCGCTTATTCTTAACAAATATGCGAAGAAAGATGATAGAAACCGTACTAGGTTAAACACAAGACTTCCTGTTATCATTGACTTAGAATCTACAAAAGCTCTTAATGAACAAATGAAATCAACAACACATCCAATTCAAGAAAGGATCAGTGCATTAAATAAAATGATTAATGATAAGTTAAAAGGAGATCAAAAACTACAGAAAATCTTTGATGAGGCTTTGTTGCAGTTAAATTTTACAACAGATAAGGCAAAGAAGGAAGTTTTGTTCAAAGGCTTATCTGAACTGAAAGAAAAAAACTTTATATCAGAGGAAACAGGGGAGTATTATAAGAAACAATTCGACGAAATTATACCAAAGGGACACAATAATCAATTATAATAGGAAGGGACAATTTTGGAAGAAGAAAAAAAACTTACAAAAGCCAAATTTGGTATTCCAACATTAGATTTAGCATTAGGAGGAGGAATCCCTAGAGGATCAGTTATATTAATAGAAGATGAAGTTGGTGTAGAGCCAGCTCCACTGGTTATGAAATTTCTTACAGAAGCTTTACGGAAGGGTGAATATGGATATGTCTTAAGCACAGAGCATCCATTTTCATATTATTCAGGACTTTTAAGCGCTTTGGGAGTTAACCCCGAAATCGTTACAGAGACTAGGCGACTCATATATGTTGATGCATTCACAGATCCCTTTTCATGGGGAGAGTTCAGACCTGAGACAAAATATTTTGTCCGCAACATCTCAGATACTCGTGAAGTGAACCAAGTCGTCCGCAGCGCGCTTTTACATGTAAACCCGCAGATCCTAATTCGAGGCGTCGTAGATAGTTTTTCAACAATGGTTGTAACTTCAGATATCGAAAAATCACCACTAGCATATTTGCAGCACCAAGTGGCTGCTCAAAAGAAAACAGATCGAGTATTAGTTATGATAGTGCATGCTGATGCACATGAAGAACATTACCTCAGAACGCTTGAGCATATGGCTGGTGGAGTGATAAGTCTAACAAAAACGGTACTCGAAGAATGGCATACATTCCGTACCACATTGAGGATCCAAAAAATGCCAGAAGGTGAGTACTCTCGTGATGAATTCTGGTTTGAATTCACAGAAGGGAAAATTTTAATAACAAAACGTTAATCATTTTCGTTTCTGGCTTCACTTTTTGAGAAAAGACAACCCTCAGTACCTGCGTGGGACAGTCATGTTTCAAACCTTCATGGCTTTGAAATCAGTTTACCGAGCTAAATCATTGGATTGTCAATATTTGATATTAAAAGTAAATACTTATATAATTTGATTTAAACTAAAGCGCAGTTAAGTAAGTGATAAAATTGAGACCGCGTGTAATTGGATTAATCTTATTAGTTATTGCTTTGCTTACATTTGCTATAGGTCTGACAATAGGGCAGACCTTTTTAGTAGAAGAATTACTCGAATTTATTAGTGAGAGTAATGTGGGAGGCTTACCAGACTAAAAAAACTCAAACTAAAACGGACGACCTCCAGTTAGACGTAAACGTTCCTCTTTTTGAGCCTTCTTTAAGTATTTCTTTATCTTTTTGTAATGTTCTGTACAGAGATATATTCTGTTCTTCCTTCGAGACGTCTTGTAGTTTAAACCGGCTGAGGAAAGAGCTTCTCCCGCCTTTTCGATTGAGAGAGATCTAACTGCCTCATTTTTACAGTTTTCAATTGAGCATACTTTTCCTTTACTCCGACTCAATTAATGGCCTCCTAGTACCAAGTCTGACCTAATTAAGATTACCATATTATGTAAGTTCTTAAGACTTTTGTTGAACCTTACAATTATTTATAAAACGTGGAATTAGCTAAAACAGTCCA
>JAEORY010000522.1 GCA_016840645.1 Candidatus Borrarchaeota archaeon
CACCATTGAACAAAAGCGTGGGCATTGGGGATTTCGCCTTACCTAAGGCGATAATTGTTCCTTTATATCCCATGGCTGCGCCAGCACGTTCACCTAATCTGCCACGCACAATTATTGTTCCTGCCAGCATGCGAGTGCCCGTATACGAGTCGGCGTCTCCGTCGACAACAATAATACCTCGCCGCATTCCCATTCCGAGTTCATGTCCCACATTCCCTTTGACATGGAGGCTTCCACCATTCATTCCGTACTTACTTCCTAAGTAAGATGAGGCCGCCTTATCTCCCACATTGCCTAGAACACGGATACTGCCTCCGGACATTTCCGCTCCCAGCCAATGATCTGCATTCCCTTTAACCTCAATGGTCCCACCTTTCATTCGGGCACCCAAATGCATTCCAGCGTCACCCTTGACAATGATGGTTCCTGCCGTCATATCTTGGCCAAGATGGCGAACTTGGGGAATTGGCCCCGCTACCTCAATCACAGTTTTTTCAGGAGCCTTATCCGTTTTTCCAGTCACTTCAAAGAGTTTTCCTAGCGTTGCGTGTCGGTTTCCTTGCCAGATTTTTATTTTTTTGATTTTTTCAAGCGTTTTTCCCGCTAGAGCATCAGGTGATACAGCTTTCAAATCAATGGGAATCTTTTTTGATGAATCAAAGGATGGTCGAAGTATGAGTTTCGATGTAGGCATCTTTATTTCTGCTCCGTTCAAGTTGTTTTTTGTGCTTTGAAGGAATAATCACAATTCGTGGAACTAGCATAAACAGATTTTGGATATTTATGAGTAACCATTGCTGTGTTACACAGATTTTTAGGTATATTGTTGCTGTGTGTTATTTCAATGCAGGTTTATTTCGCAAACTATTGAATGTTAACTGAATTTATCGATTAAATATTTTTCAATCAATTTTAGCTCAGCAATTAAAAAGCTAAGGGCCTTCTACAAAATAGGCTCAGACACTGCAATAACTCAGTGTAGACCAAATTAGTATGTATTTAAATACAAGTGATAGATGGCAAGCAATCACCACATTATTCAAGGTGGGTCGGGATGTCAAAAATTAAAGCAGCCTTCGGATTAAGCGGTCTGATCGGAATTCTCTGGATTATAATCGGAGTGATTTTCATCATATACCAACCTTTGGGTGGAATTCCATTCTCCCTCGGGTTTAGTGTCATCGGCGTCTTGATTGTAATCATTGGAATTCTACAATTGCTTAAGGTAATTGGTGTATTCCAGAAGACCTAATACCTAACAAAACTTGAGGGGCTGGGGACCCAGTCCCTTCTTTTTTCTTCTACGATGATTATCGCTAGCTTGTTTTCTATGTCACCAAACACGCTTAGTTGAAGTTTCCAAATGTAGCTAGAGATAATTGAAATGTTCGGTTTAACTATTTGGAGGAAATGATCAAGGAGCAGTCTTAAGAGAAAAAACCGCGATTTGAAAGGATTGCAATAGGTTCTAATATTTTTAAGGATATGTGGAATAAACTTAGGTTGTACGGTAACGTTATTATTAATCATTACGACTCTGGTTCGGGGTTTATACAATGGAACTGAATGGAGTAGAAATCGAAGATACCTTCGCTGAAGCCTTTGATATGCAAGTTGCCCGAATTCTGATGACCGCTGAATCAACGAGTTGGGCCAAAACCTGTGCTCTCTCAGCAGCCGGATTTGCCACCTCTGTGATCGAATGCAAAGTTGAAGCAGGAATCGACCGTATTATCGCGAAAACTGAGACTCCCGATAAACGTCCGGGAATCACCCTGCTCTTTGCTGCTTTGAAATCAAAAGATTTGGCAAAACAGCTTCGAAAACGAACAGGGCAATGTATTCTTACTTGTCCGACTACCAATGTCTATAATGCCTTGGATGATCCTGAAGAATGGGTAGACGTTGGAAACCAACTTCGTTATTTTGGCGACGGATTTGAAACCCGAAAACGTGTAGGAGACAAACTCCTCGCTTGGCGGATTCCAGTCATCGAAGGAGAGTTTGTCATCGAAGAAAAATTCGGAATCAAAAAAGGGGTGGGTGGCGGAAACCTCATTCTTATGGGCAAGACGCCCAAAGTGACACTTAAAGCTGCTGAAGATGCCGTTGAAGCTCTCCATAGTATCGATGGCTGTGTCGCGCCCTTCCCTGGAGGTATTTGTCGCAGCGGAAGTCAGGTGGGTTCCAAATATGATTTTTTGAAAGCTTCAACGAATATTCGCCTCTGTCCCACGCTCCGAGAACATGTACCTAATACTCTTGTTCCTCCAGATGTTACAAGCGTGCTTGAAATTGTGCTTAACGGGATAAGCAAGAACGCTGTTCAAGATGGAATGCGCGCCGCTTTACAAGCTGCTGTAAAAGTACCTGGTCTTATCAGAGTTACAGCTGTCAATTTCGAAGGAAAACTTGGGAAGCATAAACTTCATCTTAAAGCGCTCCTCGATTAACGTAATCCGGTTCTCCACTTTTCGCCATTCAGGGTGAAAAATAAGCCGCTATAACGAAAGACACTTATCCCTATTTTCTAGGTGTGAGAATGAGAAGAGGTTGGGGAAACTATCATTTCTCCAATTGGTGCCATTGATAGGTGAACCATTATGCCCTCCTCTAAAGCTAAAGCTTCCTTAAAATCCCAGCCACCTAAAAAACCCCCCATTGAACCTCTGGAAGCAATTTTTGAAATGCCCGGTGTACTCATCATCGGTCTTGATAGGAAGGGTCGAATTATCCTCTTTAATAAGGGATGTGAGCGGCTTTCCGGTTACAAACGTCAAGAAGTCCTCGGAAAATCCTTTTTCACATTACTACTTCCCAAAGATCAACAATCCAAAATGCGCAAAGTGTTCAACAATTTTCTAGAAATGAAAACTCCTTCTCAAGGTATAAATGACTGGGTTAGCAAAAAAGGAGAAAGACGAACGATTGAATGGCACAACACGCTGACTCTCGATGATCATGGAGAACTTGAAAGTGTCTTCAGCATCGGCGTTGATGTTACAGATAAGAAAGCAGTAGAGGCGACGTTAATTCAGTTAGAAAAAGCAATTACTAGTTCACCAAGTGGCATTGTTATAACTGACTTGGAAGGGAAAATCACATACGCGAATCAAGCGTATCTCGATTTCATAGGTGAACATGGAAAAAGGGATATTATTGGCTCAGAGGCAATGAAAGCCGACTTTGGCAAAGAAATCGGACCAAAAATCATGGAACAACTTCGAGATCAGGGATTTTATAGTGGAGAATATTCCCGGTATAGTAGTGATGGGCAACTCATAGATGTTCATATTATCGCCACGCTAATCAAAGATGAGAATGCTATTCCCACCAACCTTATGGCCACCGTTACTGATATCAGTAAACTGAAAGAAGCTGAAGCTGAGTATCGCCATCTCTTCGAAAGCGTGCCTGTTGGTTTATTCCGCACTAAACCAGGGATTGGTGAAATCCTTGACGCAAATCCTGCTTTAGTACACATGTTGGGCTTTCCTGATAAAGAATCCCTCATTAAAAGAAAGGCTTCGTCGTTTTACATTGATCCC
>JAEORY010000523.1 GCA_016840645.1 Candidatus Borrarchaeota archaeon
ATATGACGTTTTTGTTCTGGAACGATCTTTTATAAAGGCAGCATTTTGCAAATCATATTTATAGTAACCTATGGCTTTTTCATCTGTTCCCCAACCTCGTTTGAACTGCAAGAGTCCAGAATTTTCTGGTTCTGTCCTTCCAAAACTGAATTCCTTGAACCCATTTTTCCCAAACCATTTTATAGCTTCCCACATAACAGAATTATTGGCCCTCAGGTACTGATACCTTCTGTCAGATGCGCCGTATTTATAAATGGCTTGATCCTTAAAATGGAAATAAACAGCCCCTGAGATAGCTCTTTGTTTAAAAGAAGCAAGCACGACAAATCCTTTTTTCACTCCTCAAGTTGGGCCAGGGTCCTTTGTGAGTCCTACAAATACAAACCACTCTATTTTACATTGATCAGGAATGGTGAACTATTAGATTTAATACCTGTTATGGAGATACAAAGCCTATTAACAGGCCGAAGAGGTGTCTCTCTCCCCTTTACTGATTATTGCCAACCCATTATTAGTGACAGAATTCATTTTAAAGAAATACTCGACAATATTATTGATTATGGCAAGAAGGCTCGTTGGAAATATATTGAATGGAGGGGCGGTGAAGGTTACTTTCAGGATACAATCCATTCTTCATTTTACTACGGGCACACTCTGGATTTAACACAAAACGAACAAGAACTCCTCTCCAGTTTTAGAAGCAGCACAAAGCGAAATATAAACAAAGCAGTTAAAGAAGGTGTTGTCGTAGACATATGCAATTCTTTAGAATCAATCAAGGAATTCTACCGATTAAATTGCATAACAAGAAAACAGCATGGTCTCCCACCGCAACCTTATCCATTCTTTGAAAATATTTATGAGCACATCATTTCCCAAAAAAAGGGATTTGTTGTGCTCGCTTCTTTTAAACAAAGAGCTATTTCAGGAGCTGTTTATTTCCATTTCGGAAACAAAGCCATTTATAAATACGGCGCATCTGACAGAAGGTATCAGCACCTGAGGGCCAATAATTCTGTTATGTGGGAATCTATAAAATGGTTTGGGAAAAATGGGTTCAAGGGGTTCAGTTTTGGAAGGACAGAACCAGAGAATTCCGGACTCTTGCAGTTCAAACGGGGTTGGGGAACAGATGAAAAAGCCATAGGTTACTATAAATATGATTTGCAAAATGCTGCCTTTATAAAAGATCGTTCCAGAGCAAAAACGTCATATACCTTATTCAAAAACATGCCATCTCCCTTACTTAATTTAGTCGGAACCTTACTTTATCGTCATGTAGGATGATGTATATACTATGTTCTTTGCTACCTATTTGTCGTCCTTTTTTTGCCTTTAGCCTTATGCCTTTTGCCTTATTTCATTTACTATCATGTCTATCATCAAACTCATTGACCCTATAACCGACCCACGCTGGGATAAATTTGTAGAGAGTCATCCTTTTGGATGGATTTGTCATCTTTCAGGGTGGAAGCAGGTCTTAGAAAGAAGTTTTAAACACATGAAGGGATATTACTTTGCCCGCATGGATAATTTAGGAAAAAATATTGAAGCCGCATTTCCAATTTTCGAAGTCAGGAGTTGGCTCACCGGTAGAAGACTGGTTAGTATTCCTTTTGCAAGTTTGTTCGATCCTTTGATTTCTTCGAGAGAAGAGATGGATGAATTGCTTGAGGCGGCGATAAAGCTTTCGCAAGAACTAAGGTCTTCGTATATTGAAATAAGGGCGCTTGCATCTCCCTCATTTATTCATGATGATCGTTTTGGGAAGAGTGATTTCTATAAGCATCACTACTTGCTATTGAGAACTGATCCTGAGAATCTTAAGAAAAAATTCCATCGTACTTGTGTAAAACAGAGGATATCACGTGGTATAAAAAGCAACTTAGAGCTCAAGGTGGCTAAAGATGAGTGCGATTTGGAGAGGTTTTATCGGCTTCACATGATCACCCGTAAACGACTCAGTCTTCCCACACACCCATTTCGGTTTTTCAAATCACTTTGGGAGATATTTTCACCATCAGAAAGGATGATGCTCCTTCTCGCAGAGAAAAATGGAAATGCTATTTCAGGTATTATCTTTTTTAAGTTTAAAGATCGTGTTTCGGTAGAATTCGCAGCTTCAGACGAGAAATTCAGAGATATGAGCCCAAACCACTATCTTTTTTGGGAAGCGATTAAATTAGCTTACGCAGAAGAGTATAAGATATTCGATTTTGGCAGGACATCCCCTCTCAACAAAAGTTTAATAGATTTTAAGAGACGCTGGGGTGCAGAGATAGTAGATTTACCCCAATTTTTTTATCCCAAAGAAGCATGTTTAAAAATTTTTAAAAAGGAAGAATCAGGAGGATATAAGCTGGCAAAATATATAACAGCAAAAGCCCCCGATTTTACTCAGCAACTTATAGGAAACTTTTGCTATCGTCATTTGGGGTAGTTCTTGGGAGAATGTATTGGGAATAGGACTATACAAGGTTAAAGTATCTAATGAGTTTGAAGACCATGATTGGGATACGTTTCTGGAAAAAAACCCTACTGGCCAATATGAGCAGACAAGCCTATGGGCACAAGTAAAGGCATTACATAACTGGCAGCCTGTTCGGGTTGTGGCATCTGATCGCGAGGCGATTGTAGCAGGAGCCCAGGCACTTGTGCGTAAAGTGCCCTTTGTCGGCTCTATCGGATATGTAAGCAAAGGCCCTGTTTTTGCATCGGATGATGATGTATTAATCCAGATTGTTATAGATAGATTATGTCGTATTGCCAAAGAATACCACATACAGTACTTCATCGTGCATCCGCCTGAAAATAACCAAACACTAATCAAATTTCTCATCAATAAAGGATTTAAAAAAGAATTAATAATCGATGTGGTTGGTGCAACAGTTATGATTGATTTGAGCTTGGATCTTGATGAAATCTTAGCAAATATGAAAAAGAAGACCCGTCAGTATATACGAAGGGGAGAACGAAAACAGATCAAAGTTCGATTAGGATACAAAGAAGATATAGGCACGTTTTATCAACTAATGCTGGAAACCTGTAGAAGGCAGGGAGTTTTTCCAAACCCGTCAGATGAAAACTATGTAAATGAATTATGGCGTGTTTTCAACAGATATGGATATATAACTCTCTTACTGGCAGAATATAACAGTGAGGTCTTATCAGCCATTTTAGCTATATCATTTAGAGAAACTGTAAGGGCTTGGAAAATTGGTTGGTCAGGGCGCTATGGCGATTATAGGCCAAATTATGTTTTATGGTGGGAATTGATTAAATGGGCCAAAAGCCAAGGGTATAAATATCTTGACTTTGTTGGTATTGATCAAAATATTGCAAGGGCTATTTTATCAAATAAGCAGTTATCAAATATAGGTAATAGGGATATGACATCTTTTAAGCTTGGATTTGGGGGTAATCCGGTCATCCTTTCCGACGCCCTTGTATATGTCCATAACCTGATTCTTAGCTGGATATATGACTTAATAGTCTCAAGAATTGGTAAATTACCTTTTGCTCGGAGAATATTGAGAAAAATAAG
>JAEORY010000524.1 GCA_016840645.1 Candidatus Borrarchaeota archaeon
TGAACACTCTTAATTGAGTAGTGTAATCCTTCACAATTGGGACTCAGAGGGCTTCCTTCAACAAAATCTGCTCGCATGGGTACTCCACTTCCTTGTATAAATACAGACTTAACTCCTTCGGAAAGCCAAACACAGAGAGATGTATGATATTGAGCGTTATCCGAATAAGCAGTATAAAGGCTTGCTGCTAAAGCAGACATTAAGTCTTTATCAGAAATTTCTTTACTTGCTTTTTCAATTGCTTCTTGAATTAATTCATGAATTATCCACCGTGATACTTTCTGTCTTGGAGTTAATATATCTTCCCAATTTTTAATACCATATGGGCGTGGTCTAAAACCAGTGTCTCCAGTTGGTGGTGCTGGTGGCATATTAAACTCGATTCTATTACTTTCATCTACAGTCATCTGGTATGCATATAAGTCTTCTTTGGTAGGCTCGTAGTAATCTTTACCCCTCCCCTTAAGATTTTTTCTTGCAACGGCTAGTAAAATGCAATCCTGAGTTCCACCTTTCTTCTCACTTAATTGTGCTTGTACTCGTTCACGAGAGGTGGTCTGGTGACATTTAGGACAAACTGCACGAAATTTGGATACAGTGCCTAAACCGACTTCTCGGTTATGATTAGGAGTAAATATTTCTATTTTTGGATTTAATGATTGGTTTGGATATTCTATTCTTATAGCCTTCTTACGGCCCCTTGCTTCTGAGAGCCAAAGACTTCGAACTAAGGGTATAGTAGCGCCACAACTAGGAGCTTCACATCGAATTGTTCTAGCCCATAAATAAGCTAATGGTTTTCGTTTTTCCTCGTCAAGTGGATATAATTTGATTAACTTCTCTTCTGCCCGTTGAAGTAACCACTGTGACCATTTGTAAAAGGCTTCTGCGAGTTCTGGTCCATTGCGACCACACCACTCAAGGATAATTTTAAGTAATAACCAAGGAACTGGATTTAACTCAGAAGCAGTTACTTCACATCCAAGCCGTAGTGCTTCAAGAGGTATAGAACCGCCACCTGAAAACGGGTCAAAAACATGCGGAATGCTTTTATAAGCAGAAGAAACCAATTTCCTTGATATAGGAATATAACTACCTTTATCTACAAGGTCCCATTCCGAAAGTTCCGACACAAATGCCAGCAAGGAACGCTGTAGTTCTATATCAGAATCACCAACTTTTCTTAATTTTTTAAGCTCATCCCGTGCTATCTTTTTAAAATCTCCCGGGCATTTTTCATCCGTAGGGTCTGGAAGAAGTAGTGTTAATAGGATTGCTCTACAGGATGCAAGAGGACGTCTTGCCCACCAGGTGTGAAGTAATGAAATGTGGCCACTATCTAATTGAGTCTTTCTGTTATTCTCACGTATACATGCTTCATTAACCGCTGATAGAGAGAAATCAACTTCAGCTAACCTTTTACATTCCTTTGGTATCATTCTTTTCTTTCGGAATCAGATTATTTGATAGGGCTGGCATTGCTTCATTAACCTTGGTAAACAACTGAGTAAATTTACTTATCAATTCTTTGGGAAGAGCTGTCAAATTCTTTTTGGGGAGTTCTGTTAGAAGAAGTTTGGCTGGACGTCCTTTATTAAACGCCCAACCCTCTGCGTTTGGCTGAAACCCTCTCTCGATAAATACCGAATCAATACGTTTAATTATCTGGGGGTGGTGATGCTTAGCCAAGTCTTCAAGTGTTATCGGATTTGCTTTAAGTTCTCTACTGTATGCTTTATTAACAGAATCCAAGTAAAACTCTTCTGGGAAAAGGTCTTCGATTGTGGTTTCTTCAGATCGGTTAATGGCTTGACCTAAGAGAAGTACATGTCGATCTTTCATAATCCATTTTTTTACCAGACCTTCCGCTACACGCTGGCCTTCCGGATCCGAATCTAAGAGAACGACCACATTGAGCTGTTGACCGTGAAGCATTGTGCCTACATAAGCTGCCTTTGTGGCACCACCAGCTGGTGTGATTACAATCCGCCCATCAAGAGATGCCTGATCCTCCTCCCGAAGCATTGAAGCTATTATTGAAATTAACCAAAAATCTGTAATTCCTTCCACAACTAAATTATACTGGCCGACAAACAGGCTCTGGCTTATCGATAAACCCAGTGCTGCCTGAAGAGGAAACCTTGCGTGTTCATCAGCCGTATAAAAATCAGAAGAAATTTTTGTTCCATGTTCCTTGCTTTCAGTACAGACGCGTATATTATCGAGCCTCTCCATATCAATCATGAATGGCATGTGGGTTGTATAGATTAACTGATTTCCTTCAGCATATTCTTTCATTCTTTTTAGCAAATCCCGTTGCGCAGCAGCATGGAGATGCAAACCAGGTTCATCTAGAAGAATAATGGCGTTTTTGAAAGTACCTTCCGTTTCGTAAAGAAACGTAGTATCGAATGAAAAAAACCACTGGAAACCCTTTGAACGCTCATTTAGAGGTACGAGGGCAGGCTGCACTTCGTCACTGACAAACGCTATCATGTGATATCCATCGGCTTCGAAACGTACTCGGTAGTTGCGCTGTGACCAATGGTCGGCCAGCAAGCTCGTAAGAGTAAGGGAAGCGTCATTCATATCAAGCATTCGCTGTTCTTTGTCCTTTGTATTTGCGCGCTTGTGTTCCTCTTCGAAATCAAGTCCAGCCATTTCTAGAATCATCAGAAATGTTTTATCTTCATCGGTGAGTTGATTCTGGTCTTTCTTTTGTTTGATTTGGTCGAGGTGTGCAATACCCTGAAAGGGTTTATGGTCTTCCATATAGATGAACGTTGGCAGTTTATCTTGAACTAATTTCTCGATTTGTTTCCTCGCTGAAGTAACATTAGCTTTTTTGGCAATTTCATCAATAATGCCCTTGATATTTGAAATCTCTGTCGAATCTTCTTCATTATCTTTTTGGACACTATCATCAAGTGACTTTTTAAATTCCTGCGATTGAGCAACGAATGCATCAGGTCCAGCATCTTTCACCAGTTTGATAGCTTGTTTTTGAATATTAGATATTGCTTTTTTCATGCTGTCTGATATCGTGCCTTTAGAAACAAGGCCTTCCTGTATCATAGATAGGACATGATCAGTAGTAGCTTTAGTCGGGACGTCCTCTGGCAGAAACTTGTAGATAAACTCTCCTTTATAGGCCTTGGAAATCTCAACTCCTGTAATTTTATTTTCTTCTGGCAGTATGCCTGTAATTTCTTCATTCTCATGGTCATCGAACTCAAATCGTGTCTGGATAACAACGGCATCTTCCGATCGTTCTTTACGATGCCCACGTGGCCACTCGCGCTCCAATTTGTATGATTCTGGTTTAAAAGGATTAAACTTATGGAGTGCTTTAAGCAAAGCTGTTTTTCCGGACTCGTTCTTGCCAACAACAACTGTAATATCACTAATGTCAATCCAGCCAGAATCAAGAATCGGTCGATACATTTTTACTTTGAATGCTTTCAATCGCATGAATCTATCTCCTATTTTTGTATTTTTTTATTTATGTATAGCGCCAAGCTTTACCCAATAATGTTGAAC
>JAEORY010000525.1 GCA_016840645.1 Candidatus Borrarchaeota archaeon
CGTAGTGTTACGGTGTCGGTCTGTATAATCAAAGTATATTCGCTTTTAAAGTTCCTCCAAAAGGAAGGTTTTGTTAAAACTGTACTGTATTCAAAACGATCTATATTATCGTAGGGGAGCTCAATGTAATGCACATTTGACCAACCTTTAATTTGGTTTTCAATGTACTCTTTATTCTTTTTACCATGCATGATCACTAAAGATACATCTGTACCACCATAGATATGTGCATTGTTACGTAAAACCGGACCAATCAGATTATGCTTTCTAAATTCAATCAGTACAACCGCAAGCTTATGTGGTTCATCGTGAGGGTACCACACCTGTTTATCTTTAGGAGGTTCTTTGATCTTATTTAATTGATTGTTCCAATAAGATAGTTTACTCATATAGATTCTATTTGAATAAATAATTGTTTAATTAACAAGTTTTGCCATCGAGGATCCGATGTTCAATATCATCAGGTTTGAAAAGATCAGGGCGCCAAACAGAACGCCGGTACTGTGGAACAATCGGTTCGGAGCGCAGACCGGTGTTCATGGTCACGCGGTTCTGTCCGATAGTCTCGATCTGGGATGCCATGTATCCGCTGTCGAGGAAGTTCTTAGCTTTGAGAGCACCTTCACCGGTAGGGTTAGCTTGTGCCCACATATCAGCCTCATCTGCTGGAAGTGCACCTTCAACAGGGTGATAAACCTGGTCGTTCTTAGGAAGAAGAGTAAACTCTGAGGGGCACTCGAAGTTCTCAGTCACTAGCTCTCCCGAGTTGGGGAAGAAGTTGCTAGAACGTGCAAAGTTGTTCTGATAGAGGTAGAAGAGAAAGGCTCCTAAAGCAGCCACAAGAATTAGCTGGAAGGTAAAGTCAAGCTCCTTCGCCATTATATATTCAGAGTAGAAAAAGAGTTATAAGATTAGTAGGGACCATGTCTGCTGTAGTACTTAAAATCCTTGAAAAAAAACTTACCAGGAATCCTTGCTTCATCCCTTATTGTATGTGTGGGAAAATCATCTCTATCGTAACTCTCATTCTCAGAAGCTGTGTAAGCCTTATGTAGATCGGGGTGATGTTCCATATGTGATCCGGCAGAAACATTGAATGTCCAACGTCGTGCTTGGATTGTCAATAGTTCTTGAACTGCTAGTGTGTACAATCTATAATGGCTAGGATAACCAATTTCAAGCATAGGTGCGTGTCTCTCAAGATTATGTTCATAGTAGATATCACCTCGTATGACCGTGTCATCTTTTTCCCACTCTTCAAAGGTTTTATAATCAGTTTTAACTACATGGCTTCATCAAGTACCCTTTTTGTCCATACATTGTCCTTTTTCGTCCACAGATGGTGAGGGCGGCAGAAGTACTTGAAGTCCCTAGCATAGAATCTTCCAGGAATCTTTGCATTGGCTTCTGTAGTCTTATACTGTCGCTTTGGTTTTTCAGCTTCTTGGGGAACATAGCTCCCATAAGGCTTGTAGAGATCGGGATGGTGCTCTGAGTGTGCATAACCTATTTTGTTGGCGTATTCTCTATACTGCTGGATATATTCTAACTCTTCTTCACTGATGGTGTAAAGGTTGTAGTGTCCCAGGTGGGACATATGTGCAGGAGGTCACTAAGGTCGTCGTTTCTGAGGTCGTAACTTCGAATTAGCTCAGGTTCTACATACTTTGCCTTCACGTACTCCCCATTATACTTGGCCAGTGCGCTGAGCGGGCGGTCATAGTATGCCATGGTCCTAACCATCTCTAGGTCCATTTTGCTTAACTGCAGTATAGTTATGTGTTATGTGTAGACTTTTCAATCACTTTTAAAGGGGTAGCTTCATATAGATACCTTTTATGAAATTGATTTAGAATCTTATTTTATATTTTTAATATAAAATGGCTCTTGATAATAAGACATATTTTGTTGCAACGTTAGATGATATGATTACTGAAGAGGAAGAGGTGACTCAGGGTACTTTTTATTATGAATACTGGGATGAATACTCATTCTGTGGTTCATGTATGAAGTCTCACAGAGGATGCGGCGATACCTGTAATCTTGAGGTGGCTTGTCCAAAATGCAAGTTCGTTGACTTGACACCAGAAGAGGAAGAGGCACTTGCATCG
Organism: Candidatus Borrarchaeota archaeon; assembly: GCA_016840645.1. The sequence goes on from JAEORY010000525.1 coordinate 2,112, forward strand.
GTCCTTATGTCTGATAATCCAGATAACTTGGAGAAGGCTGCAAAGGCATACCAAGAAGGAATAATGAATGGTCAAAAAAGCCACACGCAGCAATATCTTCTCTTAGTAAAGCGTGTGGTACCATTGCGATTTACAAGATGTTATGCACTAGCAAACGATGTTACAGATGAACTTATTGATGATAGTGAAATAAGGGACCATGAGTATTGCCAGGAAACTTGTCAAGGCTTATGGGCTGTAACGGATGATTCGGTTGTTATTGAACATTTTCGAAATAAATACGAGAATAACTGCGAGACCTTAAATGCTACGAGAAATCATGTCTTCTGGGATAAGGTTGGACCCGAGACAGATACTATCGATGCTGTGTCATTCCTTCAGTGTGACATTTGTAAGACCGAATATGTTGGCAGGTATTATTACGGATCATGATATAATTTTTCAAAAACAACAGTGCTTTAATATCAACTACTAGTTGTTGCTAAAGTGCAACCAAAAAAAGTGATTTGGATTTTGAAAGTGGTATCAGGGCCAATAGTAGATTTAGAGATTTGAATTTATAATATGGCTTGTAAGTCCAAACGTGGTGTGTGTGGAAAACATGATTGTAGGAAATGTTATTGGAAAAGTTTTGCTTCACATCCAAAAATGCATTTTTGGAACTGGAATAAGAATACTGAGGACCCTTTTACGCTTACACGTAAAAGTGGGAAGAGATGTTGGTTTATATGCCCTGGGTGTAATCACGAACTCTATACATATCTTTATTGTATTGCAAGAGGACAATGGTGTAAATATTGCACAAACCAAGAACTTTGTGGTAACTGTGATTACTGTCATGCTAAAAGTATCAGTGCTTCTAGACTAAGTCCTTACTGGAATCCAACAAAGAATACTGATGCTGACCCTGATACTATTCTGAAATCAAGTATAGTTAAATACTGGTTTTATTGTAATGAGTGTAAACATGATTTTTATAGATTACCGAACGATTTAGTGCGTCAGATAAACATGTGTCCTTTTTGTGCGAATAAAACGATGTGTTTAGAAGAAGATTGTCAAAAATGCTACGAATCAACATTCGCTTCACATGATAAGGCCCACTGTTGGCTTGAGTCTAATGATAAAAGTCCAAGAGAGGTATTCAAAGGAAGCGACTATAGGGCGGATTTTAAATGTGATGTATGCAATCACAACTTTACAACCAGAGTATGTAGTGTTGCTCTTAGAGATACATGGTGTCCTTACTGTACAAGTATTGACTTTTGTGATAAAGATTGTGACTTTTGTAATAATAAGAGTTTTGTGAATAGTCCTTATGCTCACATGTGGGATAAATCTAATCCATGTGAACCAAGGGATGTACTTCTAAAGTGTAATGATAGTTTTAAGTTTATATGTAATGTATGTGATCACAAAT
>JAEORY010000526.1 GCA_016840645.1 Candidatus Borrarchaeota archaeon
GATTCGTTCTTTTTCTTAAGAATTTTATCATTGGTTATTGGTTGGTTATAATGAAGCACAACGTATGTATAAAGCTAATCGATTACGCTACAGAACATATATTCTACAATCTAATTGCCATAATTGCCACCATGCCTAAGTGTGTACGGCATATTGATTCCACTTATTTCTTTATCAGTTTTGACATTCCTGGTCGAGTTTCTGCTCGCTCTAAATACCCAAATTTGTGATAGAATTTCTTAACTCCATCTGCTGCCATCAATCCAATAAATGAATTGTTGAACGCATTTTCCTCTATGTATTCTTCAATTTCATTCATTATCAATACTCCAATTCCTTTCCCTTGGTAGCTCGGTATAACAATTACGTCTTGGATGTAGAAATATATAGCACCATCACCAACTATTCTTCCCATTCCAACTAATGTCTTGCGATCAAAAACGCATACTGTGAAAAGGTCATTCTTAAGCGATTTTTCAACTACTTCATCATCTACCGTGAACCAATCTGTAGTTCCTCTTAGAGCTTGATATTCATCTACCTTGAGTCTTCGTCTCTCAATCTTGATATTTTCCATTTCTATATTATGCTCTTGTTTAATCTACGAAACGTTCAACTCTTTCATGAATTATAATATGATTGAAGAACGGTGGAACTAAGCCGTCGTAACGTGGCGCGGGATTTGCCTTTCTGCAAAGGGCGTGACACGCGTCATCGGTCGGCTTTAGTGATTTGTTCTACACCGTATTTCATTTTTCTACAACTAACAATTCATTCTATTCAAGAATCTCTTTTAGTTTTAGTGATAATTCTTCACCTCGCAAGTTCCGACCAATTATTATTCCGCTCTCATCTATCAGAAAATTATCAGGTATACCGTTAATCCCATAGATAAGTGAGGCTTCATTTCCTTGCCCCTTTAAATCACTTACATGATCCCAGTGTAAACTGTCTTCTTCAATTGCTTTTATCCAACTTTCTTTGTTTTCATCAAGTGAAACTGCAAATATTTCAAATCCTTTGCGATGGAATCTTTCGTATGTTTTGACAAGATTTGGATTCTCCCTTCTACAGGGTCCACACCATGAAGCCCAGAACTCTAGTAAAATTGCATTCCCTTTAATCTCTGATAGTTTTTTTAACTTTCCATTTTGGTCTTCCATTTCAAAATCAACAAAAGCTTCTCCAACTTTTGGGTTTTTGTTTAATTCAATATACCTAGCAATTTGCTTTCCATATACTGAGTTCTTGTTCTCTTCAGAAAACTGATTGAATAGCTCCTTGGTTTTCTCTTTACCCCAGGTAGTCGAGTAAACGGAGAGGATACTTGCACTTACAATACTATATGGGTATTTATTGACAAACTCCTGCTCCTTAAGTAGACTTTCTTCCCTAGAAAGAGTGTCTATGAATCTATATAGGGTTTGACTTAATTCTTCAGTTTCAGAACCATTTACGATTGCATTTCTGAAATCCGATTTTGTTGCATCAAATGTCATAGGAATATTCTCAATCCACATATAGCGGTAATGAGAATAATTATTTGTCCTAAGTATTACTTGTAGAGGTGTATCGGAAAGTGAAGCCTGAAAAACAAAAGAATTATCCATTACAGTGGTGGAGTCAATTAATTCATTGGATAAGTTATTCTGAAGGTAAAGGACAGTCCCACTTTCAATTCCTTGAGTTTTTCCAGTTAAAGAATATCCTGCTTCCGGTTTATCCTTGCAAGAAAGGACTGATAACGCTAGAAACCCTATCAATATTCGCTTTTTCATCGATTTTTATGAGTTAATTGAATTCCAATTTGTCTTGTGGCGCAATTTGATTCTATCAGTGTGTTGAACGGTGGATTTAAGCCGCCGTAGCGTGGCGCGGGCTTTGCATTTTCCGCAGGGGGCCTGACGCGGGTCACGGTCGGCTTTAGTGATTTGTTCTACTTCTATTTTGCGAAAATGTAATTAATACGTTGGGTGATAGTAAAACAGATATTATTGAAACCCTTATTCAAATATGATATTTATGGAGAGCAAGATGAATTCTTCTCTTACAATAGCAGACGATTATAACAGCACACTGCTCAAAAAGCAATTTCAAAGCATTTGTTGTGTGATCGAATAGTTGGCTAAATGGATTTTATTGACCTGTAAATTGCTTCTTATCAAAATAAGTCTTCCCGATAGTGTCTTTAAGCGGAAGTGAGTACTCAGTTTTTGTCAATAATCCATGTTTAGATAGCTTGCTATAGACTCCAGATATTTTGCTATCTGCTGAGGTTTTTAAAAACCTCTTAGACTCCTTGTCTAATAGATTTTCAAGTTTTCCGGTTACCGTCTTAGCTTCTTTCATATTTCAAATTTAGAAAAACACGCGAGAATGCACAAAAACCTTTGCACCATGCCTTAATATGTACTCAGTAATTAGATCATTATAGTTTCTAATTAAATCTCGCAATTCGGGATTATTTGAATAATCCTCGATTTGAAGCTTCAGGACTCCTGTCAACGTATTTACCCCAATAGAACGACCATGAGATTGCCATAATGAGTTATTTCCCAATAGACGTGCAATATCTTCAGCTCGCTCTTGCTTTTCCTCTTGCGTCACAGGTTGACCGGTAGTACTATGTGAATCCCAGTTCTTAAATTTGTACTCAACCAACCATTCTTTTAACAATGAGACAGTTAAGTCTCTTGCCATCTCATAGCTTCTCAGTTCTGCTAAATCAATCTTTTGAAGAATAAGAAACTCTGCTTCGGTTAGCTCATTTTTCGCTGATTTCTCGATTAGTTGTTCCACTTTATCTAGGTATCCCAACGCAGGTACCCAGTTTTTACCATTAAAGACTTGCGGATCAATTGGCCCGAGTGATGAAGAATAATCCATATAGATCTTATCGCCTGACATACAGAAAATTGTCCCAGCAGACATCGCATAGTCAGGTACAACAAAATATACTTCTTCATAATGGAATCGAATGATGTTTACCATCTTTTCGACTGTCTCAGCGCTACCGCCGGGTGTGTTAAGTACTACCGTTAGTCGATTTCTATCGAACTCATTATCCTTTCTTAATTGTTCAATGAAGTCTCTAAATGACTTTTCAAGAGAAGGGTGAATCTCTCCATAATGAAATATAACATCAGATGCAAAGCTTTCTTCAAGCTGACGCAGCCGATCATTTAGGGTATCCTCAATGGTATCATCAAAAATCTGTCTCATTACACGTTAATGTTGTTTGTTGATGTGATATCGAAATTTAATTTTACCACGCGATTGAATATTCTATGCTTTGCATAGCCAATAAGAAGTAGAACAAATCACTAATGTTGAGAATTATTGAATAATTAAATACGATATTATCTGTTTGATGTACATTCAGTTGTGAAATATACATTCGGACAATTGTAATCATATAACGTAAAGCCATTTGGTGGGAAAGGCATTTCCCAGACACAAACCTCATACAAAGAAGGCATGTCTTCCAAACTCAGGAATTCCAGAGCTGTATTATTTGAA
>JAEORY010000527.1 GCA_016840645.1 Candidatus Borrarchaeota archaeon
TCGGAAAGATCCTGATTTGCTGTGTCAGTTTCATGGGCGTCACGCAGACTCTGTTATCAGTACTTCTACCCCAAAAAACTATATAAAGCTAGCGGCTTTCATCCCCCACCTGTCGGAAGGGGACTTCCCGCCGATTAAGTTAAAACACACTAGCGAAATTTTCCCTCTTAGGTAGAATCATGGGTATCTCTTGCGATACTGAATCCAAGATATCCAGGTCACGATACATTGCCATATCTTCTTATAGCTTATCTGTTGTAGGTAGAGGACTGAGACCCAGCACAGTTAAAAGCCTCACAACTTTAGCGTGAGGTAGTTTACCTAGAAAAACAACTCTTTGAACCCAAGACAACGACAAGGCAGTCTAGTTCCTTATTGTTGATAGTAGGGGATACTTTTGCTTTGACATCGGCGATATCACCTGGTCGTGCCCAAAAAATCCAATCTGATACTTCCAATGAAACGTTCATCTGTAATGGAGGACTTAATAGAGCATCTTCTGGATCAGAATCAGCAGCCTCTTTTAATTTAGAGTCTTCGGCGAAAAAGCTCTTACAATCTAAGATGACAACAAGGCAGTTTAACTGCTTATTCCCAATACAGGGAGATACTTTAGCATTTATTTGTGCTATATCGCCTGGTTTAGCCCATAACACCCAATCAGGCACTTCTATTACTGCATTCATCTCCAATGGAGAATTTAATGTAGTATCTTCAGGAAATGATATATAACCTTTTTTTATTTTAGTATTGAGTGAATAAGAATCCTTCTCTAACTTGTTTCTGCATTTTGGACATACAGCTATGATTTCTCTAGTATTTTTGTTATATTGGCGTCCGACACCTGCTGGGCACAGAATATCTATATTACATATTTTGCAATGATATCCCATGTTTTTTCCTGCAGAGTCTCTAGGAGTTGACTCAACAACGCATGAAAAACAATAATCTTTCAGGTCACATGTTATACCCATGGTTGGCAATTTCATCTTTCGCTCGAATTCCCCTTTGGATCATTTCCCAAATAATGTAATGAGTTCTTAGTTTAAGAGACTAATGGTTAACTTGAATTTCATGAATTCTAATAGGTCTACATGACTACTCTAAAGAAATAAAACCTCTCAGAGAGAGTTTTTGTCGGTTGGAAATGAAATGAAATGAAATAATTCATGGTGAAAATTAAATAACACTTAAATAAAGATATGATTTCTAATCAAAACAGAATCAAATAGAACACTTTATTGGAGGCCTACTACGGGATTTTGACTAATTACTTCTTTTTAACTTAGGCGAGGGAAGTTCCCATCCACAAACGTGAGGGAGTTCACTCCTATTAAGCTATCCATTCAATAAAGTTATCTTTCAAAACCTGTCCGATATCAATAATTGCATTAACGACTTCAGTATCTTCATGGAGAAACACTTTTTGGTTTGAATTTGGATCAGTCTTTTTTTCTCGATCCATAGGAAGCAAAATATAAACTATTTTGCTGTTAATATCGGCACATATAATATCAAATCTTAGGAAATTTCTTGCAAGACTCGCTGTGGGTGTAGCTGTTGAATCAAGTTCGTCAAACCAGCTGTCATAAGCATTGTTTTGATTTTCTGTCAAACCTTCAGGATATGGTGCGTTTAAAAACTTGAAGCCCTCGTCATCAAAGTCCTGGTTTGAAAGAACCGATAAGATCCTTTTCATCCATTTTCTTCTTTCTTCACTATTTTCGGAATTAGAGTCAATATGTTGGAATTCAATTAATTTCTCTTTCATTCCAAGAACCTGCTTCTTTGTTATATTGTAAAAGTGTGCATTTACGACATCATAGTACTCCTTAGGGTTCTCCGCACTTAGAGATTCGTGAATCATAATTATTTGCATCAACCATTCTGCTAAAGGAATCCAGGGAGATTCTGGGTCACCATATCTTTGACCCTTAAAGGAAATAATGTCATCAGCGTGAAAGACCGCAAGTGATATATCTTTTGAAGGGCAAATCACAACCGCATGACCTATTTCACGGTCGTCCATCTTATATTCTGAAAAAGAATATTTTGGAAGTGCCGTTCGTGCAATTGTTGAGTACACATTCATAGACCTAAGCAAACTCACAACGAAGGGACCGCTTCTCTGGCAGCCGCTGAAATTTGCGTTTAAGATTTCTTCAATGCTTGTGGTGCCATCGTGTAAAGGATCCGTATCCCCAGCATTAACTCCAGGATATAAACCCTTATTTGTTGACGGACACGCTGGATGGGAATGATAAAAACCTCTCCTTCGAAGCCATTCAGTTGTCGCAAAAACGGCAGCCTTTCGTCCATAGAGGTTAGCCTTCTTAAAGAGTGGCTTTATTTCGAAATATCCCGTTTTCCATGTTCGAAATGGATTAGAATCCCAAACACGACCTGTGTGATAACCATCATTGTACTGAAAAATTCTATGACCATTTCTTGAATTATAGACCTCAGAATATAGTTCTGGATCTTTTTGCCAAGGCCATACTGATGTTGAAGTTTCTTGTTCTTTGTTAGTTGGATTCCAACCTAAGAGGGAATTTAGAGTTTTCTTGTAAAGAGTTTCTAATTTCCATGGCCAATGATTATTAACATCAGACCATAGAGCTATTGCTATACGATTGGTCCATATTTTTTTCATTACAGCGAGGCTAACCTTTGAGGGGACGTTTCCTGGCGGATATGGGCCATCGAATTCTGAAAAATAGGACAGCGCTTCATTAAACTCAGATGTTCCCACTTCCACACCAGAATTTGAATAATTTTCTAATACAGAAAGAGCATCAATCAGATTCTCCATAAAAGACTGATCAATATCTTGCGCTTTGATGGCACCGTAAAGAACCGGAAAGGATAGGAGCAGTACATACAAGAAGTATTTCGTATATTTATTCCCCCAACTTTGTAGATTAAGATAATCTGCCACAGAATTAAGTGCAGAAATATCTTCATTATTAAGATCGACCGTTTTTTCTAAGAGGGAAAACGATTTTTCTAAGGATAAATCTTTCTTGTTAGCTGATTGAGATAAGCCGAATGTATCTGGTTTTTTGTATTCCTCGCCTTGAATAGTATAATTGCCAGGTAACGGTGAAAGAAGTGATTCATTTTCAGGAAGAGGACCGTTTTTCCAGAATGGGGAATATTCCCAGGGCATTGTCAACTTGGATTGAGTAAAATGATCGATAATCAACTCAATTTCGTCATCTGAAAGCTCAATGATAATGTCGAAATTTGTAAAGCGTCTAAGACCTGTTTTTGTCCCATATATCTCCACAAAGGCTTCTAATCGCTTATCAGGAGGATATTGAATTTTCTTGTCAATCTTAAGGTGTCTGGGATCTATACTTTCATAAAATTTCTTTAATGCACTACGTCTCATGTCTTCATCTTTATCAGACACTTGTATCACTTCGAATAATGTTTATAATAATTTCAAGTAACTTTTCCATTTCTTACTAACCATTCCAAACTTTTAGTAGCCCTTCATACTACTTAATAATT
>JAEORY010000528.1 GCA_016840645.1 Candidatus Borrarchaeota archaeon
CATTCCTCCAGCTGCTAAACCCCACATGCCCCACATCATAATATTATTCGGGGAATGATGGTTATTGTGGGTTCTATTCGCAGCATATCTCTCAGGATCTGCTCTAAACTCTTCCATACATCCACTTGTAAAGAAATAGTAACTATCACCATTATATGGCAACATCAATTCCTCTTCTGGGACTTCGATTATCTCTCCGCATACTGGATCTCTTATCTCATTTGTGGTATCCATACTTTCCGTAAGAAAAGTACTACCCATCGTTGGAACTGGGTGAAATGCATTACAAGAGCTCAATATCATGGCTATACTAAATGACGTGATCCCAACTAATTTCAACTTAATACTTTTGCTTTTCATGTTTTCTAGTATTTATCGATTTCAATTTGTACGATTCAATTCCGCAATTAGATCAGAAAAATTAGTCATTTGCTGTATCGATTATGATGGGAATTCCATCCTCACCAATCGGAATAAAATAGAATGTTGAATTCGAGCTCTCCGAAAGCTTATTCTGGACTTCAAGTGCTTTAAATTGCAAGTATTGCTGTGTTAAACCTTGATCAATTATTTGCTGGGCATCTCTTTGCCCACGAGCATTTATTCGTTGTATTTCGGCTTCTTTTTCAGCAATTTCTATTTCGTAGGATTTTTGCTCCACCTGTTGTTGCGTTGCAAGTTTCTGGTCTGTTGCGCGAGTCACAACAGGAGAATACATAATGTGGTCAAGTGTAACTTTATTAAGTTCGATGTGCTTCCCCTCAAGTCTTTCTTTAAGCTCTACCAAGATCCTTTGCTCAATTTCCGGACTATTAACAGACAACATGTTATACTTATATTCAGCCATGATACTGCGTGATACACTAAAGAATTCTGGTTTAACAATTCTGTTATAGTAATCATCTCCAATTTCCAAAGCAAGTTTTGGTAGATTGTCTGGTATCGGTCTGAGAATTACTGACAGAGTAATAGATGTATGCAGTTCATCTGCAGAAAGAATGGATACGTTTTCCTGGAAACTGTTTAATTGAACATTGTATTTGAGCATCCTGTTCCAGGGTGATTTCCATGTAAATCCATCCTCGTATACCTTATCTTCTTTAATACCATCTCCAAACGGACGGTTCAAGACTCCGTTAAATCCTGGCTTAATAACAGCACATTGGGTGAATACTAATATCATTCCTGTAAGCAGGATAATTCCAGTAAAACTTCTTTTTATAGTTTTCATGATCTTAATTTTTTTTCTCGTTCATTCTAGTACATTCTGGACACCAGCTTCGTCTTGTTTTAATGCTGAATGGAGTGGCATGCCATTGATGCCCATCAGCGCATTGCCAGAGAAGCTTCGTTTTAGAGTTTGTATATTTCCTGGAAATGCATATTCCACCTTTTCTGCGGGCAAGCTCATTCATCTCTCCTATTGATAGAATATGATTCCTTGCACATATGGGACACCAGCTTTTTGAGTATACTATGCTGCTTGCTGAAGCACGCCACTGGTGCCCATTCGCACACTGTAATAAAAGTTTTTGATTTTGGTTCTCGATGTATTGAGACATGCAAAATCCTCCATGTTGCTGGACAATTGATTGTAATCTACGTCGATAATCTTCGGCTTGAAGCCTACCCTTATTGGTAGTTTCAAATTGCTTTATATTCTCATTATTAATCATATTGACCAATTTAACTTTGGAATTCCCAGTGTTTTGATATTGATAGAATGAAACCCAAAACAGGCGGAAAGGATCCCGCCCGTCTTAGGCTTCTTCCAACCCCAACCAATGAATCTTCAATTTTATAAGAAGACCAGGTTTAAGTGAGTGGGTAATAGAAGTACAAAAATTATCTTCTATTACGAAAACCTGGTCTTCAAGGCAACTAAACCCAGCTATGAAAAAGATTGCATGTTGATATTTGATTTCCCATGTCATTGCTATTAATTAATGTGGGTATAATTCAAAGGTCCTAGAGATTACCAAAAGGTTTGGTTTGAACCTATATCCTCACAAAGGATACTTCAGAGTCATACCAATGTGATTGGAGATGACTAAAATCCCGCACTTTGTATCAATTAGACACAAAATCCAGGAGGACTCGGGAAATCATAAAAGATAGACCTGGATATTGGAAAGTATATTCAGGTTTATTGGTGGTGGCGGGCCTTCGAAATAACTAATAGCTGCACCATTATTTAAACTTTCAGCTTCAATTTCGAGGGATGGATTTATTGCAAGTAAGTTACTTTGCGTAACGTCGATGCTAAATTTTGTGGATTCGAACTCATTGTCGATGCGAAAAGTTTCAACATCATGCTCGCAACATTCTGCAGAAGTATCGCAACAAGAAGATGCTCCTGAAGCATCTATAGCAGCCATCATTGATTCATCACAATAGTGTCTGCTAATAGTCAGTCCTGTTGTTGCTATCAAGAGTATGATACTGATTGCTATGTGACTAATTCTCTTTAGCATGATGACTATTTTGCATAGTACAATATTATGGATATTTGTAATTCCTTTTGTACAGAATTATGGATAGAACGTGCATAATTTCAGTTATGCTCTTCTAAGTCTTAATGCATTGGTTATTACTGAAACTGAGCTAAAACTCATAGCCGCTGCAGCAATAATCGGACTTAGTAGAATACCAAAAAAGGGAAACAAAATGCCTGCTGCAATTGGTACTCCAAGAGCATTGTAGACAAATGCAAAAAATAGATTCTGTCTTATATTCTGCATTACTTTATGACTCAAATCACGAGCCCGGGCAATTCCATTTAAATCACCTTTAACCAAGGTGATTTCAGCACTTTGCATAGCAATGTCTGTTCCAGTCCCCATCGCGATTCCTACATTTGCTTGCTCAAGTGCAGGTGCATCATTTATTCCGTCTCCAGCCATTGCAACAATTTTTCCACTTTCTTGGAGTTCCTTGACTTTATTATATTTATCCTGTGGAAGACAATCAGCAAGATATCCATCCAGGTTAAGCTCATCAGCGACTGCTCTTGCTGTATATTGATTGTCTCCGGTAAGCATAACAATTTTGATGCCTCTTTTTTGAAGAGATTTAATTGCTTTTGCTGAGGTTGATTTTATAGAATCAGCAACACTGATTATTCCCTCTATTTTGCTACCAACCAATAAATACATTACTGTTTGACCCTTCAATTGCAATTCCTTTACTGATGCGTCTATTTCTGAATTAATATTTGCCCCAAATGTTTCCATAAAGCGTCTGTTCCCTAATGCAAGTAAATTACTCTCGTAAAATCCCTGCACTCCTTTTCCTGTCACAGATTCAAATCCATTAATTTTTGAAAGGATAATTTGCTTTTCATTAGCACCTGCCACAATCGCTTCTGCCACCGGGTGCTCACTATAGGAATCTATCGATGCTGCCAAGCGCAGGATATCCTCATTGGACAGATTGCCAAAAGAACGATATGAACTTAATGCGGGTCTCCCTTCGGTTATGGTACCTGTTTTATCGATAATAAGTGTGTCTACT
>JAEORY010000529.1 GCA_016840645.1 Candidatus Borrarchaeota archaeon
TAAGTAATTAGTGTAGTTGTTAACCAATGCAGATTAAGGAAGGGATTAAGAATGGCAAATACACTTAAAGTTAGAGATAGAACAACTAATAAAATTCGTGATGCTCTAGTAGATCAAGAAGATTATGATAGATTGAAAGATAACAAGTATCTTACCGATAAGAATAGTAAAGAACCATTTCGTGAAGAAACTACAGATGGTAAAAGACAAAGAATCGCACTTAAAAGAGATGTAATGCAGTTTAAATTAGGTGATCCACGACGTGTCTGTTATGTCGATAAGACAAACGTATTTGATTGCCGTAAGTCCAACCTCAGTACCAAAGACAAGGCAGCTAAATCGGCTGTTAAATTGGTAAAACCCGTAACTGCCACAAAAACCAAAGTAAAAACCAAAACCAAAACAAAGAAAGCAGTCGTCCCAACGACAACGACGACTACCACATCTCCAATTGTTGTTCCAGATTCTTTAGAAGTCAAACGTTCTCTCATGGCTCAGATCAGTGAAGAAAAGGTTCTCGAACTTATTCCTATCGATACTCTACTCTGTGCTTGGGCCGAAACCAACGGTTACGAGAAAAAGCAAGCATAATTTTAGCATTTATATTCTTTCTCGAAGTGGATGAATTGTTCGCAATTCACCCACTTTTTTTACTTCTAAGATTTAACTAAGTACTCTTTTAAACTTAAATTGAGTGATTAATTATGACGCAACAGCAAATAAGCACTCCTTCAATTATTGATATTGAAGACTCGAAGATATTGTCGTCAGCAGATTATCCATCTCTAGGGATAGCTACTGATGATCCTTGGGATGCGGTTCTTACTGCGTTACAATTTCGATCCTTAGATCCTGCGAGTGTTGTCGCGGGGATGGATGCAGCAGCGTCTCCCAATGCGGGAAACCCTTTTGTTACTCAGTCGCTGAAAAATTTGCGCTTAGAGAGTAGGGGGTTTTTACTGGTCGGTACTGTAGGCTCGGATGCTGATTTCGAAGGCACCACGGAAGATGTTTTCAATACAGCAATTGCTTCTTTACCTCCAGAAGGTGGTATAATAGAAGTCCTTGCGGGTACTTACATCTTTGACTCCACTGTCGTTCTGCCAAAGGATGTGAGTATTATTGGAGTACATCCCCTTTCGATTACGATCCAAGGTACAGATGATTTTCCAGTATTCGATCTTGGAGAAAACTCAAGAGTCGAATTCGTAACCCTTGAAAACTTAAATGCGGTATCTCATCCTGTAGTCAATCTGGCAGGTATAGGATCGGCATTGCGTCAAAGCCGTATTCGCTCTTACCCGTTACTTGGTGCAAGGCTTGTAGGTGCTAAGGCTTGTGCTCAGAATTGTTTGTTTGAATCGGACAGTTCAGGAATTTGGTTACAAGGTGTCTATCAAACGATCGAGAGTTGCTCTTTTTCTGGTACTTTAGTAGATGGTGTACTACGCTTTGAGAATTCAATGTGTAGTGCGCTATCTAATTTTATACGAGATTCGGTAACAGGACCGTCTTATCTTATCAATTCCCCTAGAAACGCGAACAATAAGTTGGTGGCAAATCATCTAGGAACACCTGCGGCTGTCGCGGCTGCGGTAGATAATGGGACTAGGTCTGTGCGGTATGCAAATACCCCGAACACGTTTAATGCTAATTCGAATAACTTTCTTTTGGCATTACAGCAGTATACAGGACAGCCTTCGCTTGATAGCACAGAAATGATTTTGAGTAATCATGTTGCTCATGACACAACGACAGATAAAGACGCGACTGCAATTTTATCGTCGTTGGATTATTTCACTCAAAAAATATATGAGAGACGTTTTTGGTTTTTAACATCAGCCGATCCCACGTTTGATTCACTAGGTGTACCCACGTCTGGTGTGTGTTCTTGGGATGGAACTACGCTGACATGGCCTAATTTTGCCATGCAAGCTTTGACTCCCACAAATTTAACGTGGACAATAGCAGCTTCTTCAGCAGCAATTGGAGCAGGAGAAGCACTTACCGTAACTGTTGATCCAACAACTTCGGGAGTGGTAGTTCCAGCAGTTCAATCATTAAAATTAATTTTAGAAAATCCCAGCGATGTTAATACTCAAGTGATAGCTTTTTCCCCAGCAGCAAATGTATTAGTCTGGAGAGAAGGATATCGAGTTCTCACTGCACTAACGTCGTTTGATATAGATGGCATACCTTTACCTATGACTCGATACATTGGTGTTCCAACTGAACCTAGAAATACCCCTGTTATGCCTACTTCATTTGCGATTGGGGATGATGTTACAGAGAAGTTAAGTTCACAATCAAGCTTACTTCATTCTCTTTATGAAAGAACCAACCTGTTTGAATATTCTGACGAATCTATTGATTCTTTCCCCAAAACAGATTCTTGGCTCGATTTAACAGATAACCTTCTCGAAGAGCCTTCTCATTTAGTACAAGTGAAAGGTACAACCTACGCTCTGTTCCCACATTACGGGCTTTATCGTTGGTATCGATCTTCAGGAGGTGGACCGGGTGTTTGGGGAGAATTGGTATCTAACCCAACTGGGATTGGTCCTTATACCGCTATGTCACTTATCGGGACAAGTAGTATCGCACTTCTTACTTGTGCTGGAACCATTACAATGTGGAACGCAGATAGTTTAACTTGGTCAACTGCTACACCGACAACCGCACTAACATTACCATTTCCAAACACTCGACCTGCTGGCTACGACACAGCAGGTCAAAGTGATTTTGTTTTTCAAACTCCACATTACAGTCTATTTACTTTGATTGATGGGAGATCTGTTCTTTATTTTCAATCACTTAACAGGCTTGTGGAATGTCCTAGAATTTTTACTGAGACACCGAATGGGACCGCACTTTTAGGTAGAAATCTTAAAGATTCAGGATTTAATGTTGCGAGAAACCATTGGATCGACACCGTAGATAACGGGGTAGGTGCAACTCTCGAAGGATTACCATTATCCCTATCTGCAAGTCCTGCTGTAGAAATACCACCAGAAGTATACTCTAGCTCGATTAAGACAGTAAAATGGGACACGCTTACTCATGAAAGCTTTTCATTTGATCCATTTTCTAAAGCTTTTTTATGTGTAGAAACAGACGGAACAAAATTTTATATTCTTGGTGGTGGACTAAACGGATCTAAACTTTTGTCTGTAGTTACTATTGGTACGACAGATGGTTTTACAGATTTTACCCCCCACGGTTGGTTAACCCACGTAGGATGTCAAGAAGTAGTTGCTTTCGGCACTACAACTTCAACAAAAGCATTTACCGTTGTTATGGGGAAAGTGTTGTCTGGTCCTATGGGTTCTCCATCATTTAGCTGGACACAAACTATATTAGGTGGAGCCAATTCAAACAACGGAGCACTAGGTGTTATTGATTGGGACAATAACCAAGGAAGCGGTGATATTCATATCCTAGCTTCCGACGCTGCTAGGTCAAATCGTCCTACATGGTGGACATACGCAAGAGATACTTCGACATGGTCATC
>JAEORY010000530.1 GCA_016840645.1 Candidatus Borrarchaeota archaeon
CATCAACACGGCTAAAGGGAATCGTTTTAGTTACGTATGGTTTAATACTCTTCTCATTCTTAGTGTCTTTTTTTGTTCTAGGCATTAAATCGCCTTTACTCTTTACTTAAGATTTAGAATTATACAAATAGAGGGTAGAGAATGTTGTCGATTAATATTTTCCATCGAATGCCTTGTACGAATAATTCTAACTTTGTGCACCAATTTCTTATTTTAAGATGATATCTATTTAAATCACTATTTATAACTAATGCCAAGAAAAAACCTACTTTTAGAGAGAGAGAAGACAAACTAGGCAGATTCAACCCGTTTTACATGTCCATCATCTGCAATAACAAAGGGAACTAATTTAATAATACCCTGTGGACATATTGCAGTACATCTTATACACTCATCGCTCGATAAAACGTATTCTGCACAACTTTTACGATCGACTTCAATGCCTAATACGGTCTTTTTTAGTGCTTTGACTGGACAGACATTTACGCAAATTTTACAGTTATGACAAACATCATAATTGGTCAATTCGGGTGAATAGAAGACTTTTTCAGGCACAGAAATCCCATCGATCCCAATTTTGTGCTATTAGTTGTGTAGTCACCTTATTAGTTTATTTGAAGTGACATTTTCATTGAACCTAACAATTCAATTCCGTCCGACCTCTGCAAATTTAGCTTATTGTATAGGATACGTAGTAGAAAAAGTAGAAAAACAAAAAATGACTTTAGGAAAATCCTATAAGAACTTCAAATAGCTTTTATTTAATTTAAAACTAACTTGCGTTCTATATAGCGGGGTTTTTAGTTCTGTAGTGGACATCCTTATCAAAAATAACAAGAAAATGGTTTTCATCGTATAGAAGTGGTTTTTGGAAACCCTCAGCAATCAGTCTTAGTTCTTCCAGTGAATCAACTTCGATAATTACTGTATCTGGATCTTCTTCAGGATGAAAAATTGAAGTAATTTTGATTGGATAAATGAGGCAACGCTCATATGTGGTTTCAATAAGCTCGGTAAAAGCTATCACTTCCTTTCTTATTTTGTTCTTTTCGTGTTAATTAGTACTAATGTTTATAATCCTAGACAGACCGACGTAAAAATGAAAGCTTAAAGAGATATCCGACGAAATCTAATAATTAGCCACATTTATCCGACTAAATTATGTTTTGTAAACAAGAGACTGAGAGAGGTCAGTGAAAGTAATACTAGATTTCATTAAAACATCTATAAGACACGAATAGGGTTTTACAAAAACCAAAATCAATACTAAACTAACTTTGAAGTAGAATTCAATATTAAACTAATATATTTTTGTATATGATGATTCTCTGAAAAATAAGGTTTTTCAAAGCGTTTCAGGTAGAATAACGAATTGTCTCGGATTTTTGGTTGTATCCATATTGCAGCAAAGAACTGAATTGACCCTCCTCGATATTTTTTGTTTTCCTAAAAAATGTTACCAATAAATTTTTATAAGAAAAGCAAGCATACACGATAACATTCACAAATGTGTAAGTATTCTGCAAATTCAACTATATGCATAATAAAAGATGTTGGTATTCAAACCGACTTCAAAATCTGAGGAGATAGATTCTTTTTATCTAGGGGGCACTTATGTGAAGTTTAGAAGTCTTCAATCCGTCTTTTCTATTCTACAGTTAAAAATGATTTGTTCAAATAAGAAACCTGTGAAAATTGCAAGCCTTACGCTCTTCTTAATTCTGTTTATGGGCTGTTTTTCATATCTTTCTGCGTATGATATTCGCTCTCCTGAAGCAATAATTATAGCACCTTCAAATCAGGCTAATATCGCTGGAGACGTAAGTATTGAGACGCAGGTCAAGACATACCAAGGCATCTATAAGGTTTCGCTCAGTTTCGATAGTGGCTCTACCTGGGAGGAATTCTCGCAATGCAACGGTGATATGTACAAAGGCGTATTCTCATATAACTGGAATACCACACAAGTTCCTGATGGAACGTATGATCTAGCAATTATGGTCAAAGATACGTTTGGAAAGACGGAGGTATCCTCACTTACAATTAATGTAGATAATACTGCACCTAGCGTGAAGTTGTTGTATCCTTTTGATTCTTCTTCGGCCATTCTCTCTGAAGAAACACCATTGATTGTTATCTCAAATGACGAAGGGAGTGGTGTAAGTAAGGTCAGATATAGAATAGATGAAGACCTCTGGAGGGATATGAGTTATACCGAAACTGAAAATCTCTACGGTGCTGTATTAACCACAACGAATTATTCTGATGGAGTTCATACCTTAGATTTGGAAGCTACTGACCTGGCAGGAAATCGTAAATCATCTAGTTATAACATTACCATATATAATACTTCTCAAAGGAGTAATAAAAATCCTTCTATCTCTGTGCTGAATCCTGGAGAGTTGTTTTTCAAAGAAGATCAAGATTCTTCTCCAAGTGAAGTTTCAGATGATGAAATTAGTTTTTATGTGACACAGGAAGAGTATGAAGATCCCTTCTATGTTGAAATCGATGACATCACAAGAGATGGAGATATAGTGACACTACAAGGCACATTTGTTCTTGAGGGATCAATTCCAGACGACTTCTGGTTTAACGTCACAGGCAATGAGATGAAACTACAAAGTTTTCAGTTTACCCCGTCTCTGCCCTCTGCTTCGATCAAAACAAAGTATGTTAATGACGAAAACCCCTTAAGCTTACTATTTGACAGAACGAAGTTCACTGATGGAGAAGCACGTACTTTCACCCTCATTTTTGAAACACAGGATAAGCTTGTCGGAAAAATCAAGGTAGGTACTGGCACAACCACCTTGTCCATAATCGAAGAAATTAGTACCGATGAAGGAAACACTAAAGCCAATCCTACAGTTAACGTTTCGCCTGGAACTTTGCCTGAAAATTCGGGCCCAGATCCTCCTGGTGACAGCCCGGCGTCAGCTATTGAGATTACAGAAGGAACGACTGCCGGTCCCCTCCCTGGTCCGTCATCTGAAAATGGCATCTGGTATAAGATTAGCATGTCCAATGGAGAGTTCATTGTCGCATCACTCACAGGTCCCTTCGGCACAGACTTTGATATGACTTTTTACGACACAGACGGTTACACCCATCTAGCTGGCGCCTATGGTACCGACTATCCAGACTTATTTTCGCACCCCGTCTTAGCTGATGGTTACTACTTCATCCATGTATATCCCTTCGACGGGAGTGGAGACTTCACACTAGAGATCGCCATTTCAGTTCCTTTGGAATTGTGGACCGACTACACATTTACCGAAGACATCTATCAACCAATAGTTGTAATGGCAGACAATATAATTATAAATGGCAACGGCTTCACCCTGCAAGGCCCTGGCACTGGTTACGGCATCTACTTAGAAGGTAGAACCAACGTCACCATCACGAACGTCACTATTACTAGTTGGACGGAAGGTATCTATTTCGACTCCTCTTCAAACAACAGTATAACTGAGAACACTATAACAAACACCTATTATGGCATC
>JAEORY010000531.1 GCA_016840645.1 Candidatus Borrarchaeota archaeon
TTTTCGTTTTTGATGATCTTCCATTTTGTCCATCTTCCTTTACTTTAAACAATCTATAATCCATCACTAAATGTAATAACTCACCTAATACCAAATCTTCCAATTAGTTAACAAAAGCAACAAGTAATATTTTTGTGCATCTGAACAAAAATATTCAAATGAACGTTTGCGTTGAAACGTATTTAAACTTTCTTACAGAGACAAAAATCATACATAATCTATTATACTAAATGAAAAAGATTAAATGATTTTGAATAGAATCCTAAAAACAGTTTCATAGATAGACATTTTCAGTTAAGTACTATTCATCTGGCTCTAGAGTTTTTAAGTAGTTATCTATCCATTTTATCTCAGAATTCCATAAAAATCGAAGTACATCTAGCAATTTAGTGTCCGGATCCAATTCACTCAATTCTTCAAGTTTTTCTTTTAGTTCTTTTTTGTATAAAATAAACATTCTATCTGGTTTTTTTATCATCACCAATCCATAGAGAACTTCATATTTTTCTATTATTTTTTCAATCTCATAAGCATAAAGAGGTTTTTCAACTCTGACATTAATCTTCATAAGTTTAAAACAAATTTTTCATGCCACAAAGATACATGAACTTCTGCTAGACAAATTCACAAATTAATTGTGACTTTGCCGCAAACTCTACCTTTATACCTATGTCATATTAATATAATGTTAAATAATGACAAAAAATTAAAGGTGATAAAAATGGGTGCATATGATTGCAATTCGTGTGGACTTAAATTTAAAACACGAGAAGAATTCGAAAAACATGCTGAGGAAAAACATGGCATTTCTGGATTAGTAGACACAGCTATAGAGAAAATGGATGAAGCTGGAGAATGCCCGACGTGTGGCCTTCGCTACAAGAGCAAAGACGAACTGATGGCTCATATTGAGGAAAAACACGGCATGCCAGGCTATGTGGACGTCATAGTCTCGAAAATGGACGAATCTGGTGAATGTTCGCATTGCGGAATTAAATATAAGAGCAAAGACGATCTAAAAGATCATTACGATGAACACCACGGCATGCCCGGAGCAGGGGCAGTTTAACTCTAGAAAACAAATATACTGGCTATTTTGACCGAAATGAAAATAAATTTTAAAATCTTTAGCCGGAAGAATCTTTTCTGGCGTCTTTTTTTTAAGTTAGATTTAATAATTGCTAATTCATTGTCTGTAAGAATATGACATTTTTCGTTCTCTCAGAACATCTCTCTTCGTTATAAATAATATTATCATAGCTGATTTTTTCTAAACTTTTATGTCCGCAAAAGAGGCAATGAAAGGCAAGTTGGTCCTCCGCTTCGGTTGTGGCAGATATCTTCTCCTTCAAATTCTAGGATTTCCACGCCATGATCTTCTAGTTTTCGCTTAGATTTATTTCCTTTTACCATGATTCCCTTTCTAGGTTTCAGCATCAATACATTATTGCCATGTGCCTTCAATTCATCATAGGTCAATTCAATGAGTTCAATACCTCTCTCTTGTAGAAATTCATACATATTAAGTGGCATGAGATCCAGATACGCGACAGCTAAATCTATGTCTAGAGGATGTATTATAGAGAGTAAATGGATAAGATCTTCGGGTCCATGGAAGTAAGGTAAAGGAAATTGAAATACTTCTACTGATAACTCTTCTAAGGCCATTTTTAATTGCAGAAATCCTAATTCATTAGTTCGATGCGTTTTACCAACGATAACTGTTTGAGGGTCGAGCCATAATGTATCTCCCCCTTCCAGTAATGCATCTCCATTAATCTTAAAATAAATTGGAATGCCTATTCGCTGCAGTTCTCTTTCGATAATAGGAACTTCCGCTTCTCTTAGTTTTTTCCCCATCTTACAAAGGATTGCACCGCTATTGGTTACTATTGCGTTATCAAATACAAAAATAGAATCAAGTAGCGTGTTTGAACCCTTTTCTTCATCTTGGGCTAGGATAACTTCTACACCTTCTCCTCTTAATAAATCAACGAGTTCTTCATGTTCGCGAATTGCTTGCTCCAGATCGGGTTTCTGAAAATATCCAAAGTCTCTCCATGCCTCAGTTTCTTCAGGTTGATCTCGAGGCGATTTTAAGAGGATTTTTTTAAGGGGCTTGATCATTGATTGCCCGCCGAACTTGATAGTCTGCTGCATATCGTTCATATCCTTAAGAGCAATGAGGATGTTCATCATTTAAAAATTGCACATAGTATTGAGAACCAATATCCATAGTCTTTTATTTATTACTGATGAACCCCATTTTGCCTATATAATAAATGCATTAAAGTTCATTTTTACAGCATAATTAAGGCGATGCAACGATGAAAAGCGAATTTCGTCAACTTTTAAAGATTGTGAATCAAGAAAATATTATTTCTGATGAAACAGACCTCTTAGCGTACTCACGTGACTTAACACCATATTTCCTTAAGCCAGACATAGTTATTTTTCCTGAATCCACCAAAGATGTTTCAGAAGTGCTAAAATTTGCTAATGAAAAAAAGATTCCAGTCACAATGCGGGGCTCTGGTGCAAGTTTTACTGGATCCTCGCTCCCTCGAAAAGGGGGAATCGTCCTCGATATGAGCCAAATGAATCACATCATTAAGATAATTCCTGAGGATTTTATCTGTGTTGCTCAACCGGGAGTAAGTCTAGGTGAACTTAACAGCGAACTAATGAAATATGGTTGTACTTTTCCGCATGATATCGGCTCGAAGGATGTTAGTTCGCTTGGAGGAGTAGTTGCATCCGATTCTCACGGGCATCACGGATTGAAATATGGAAAGGTTGGCAATTGGATAATTGGTCTTGAAATTGTATTAGCTAATGGCAAGATCGTAAAACTTGGAACAAATACGTTAAGAAACAATTGCGGCTTTAATTTAATACGGCTATTTGCTGGATCTCAAGGGACTCTTTGTGCTATAACTGAAATTACGATTTGTATAGCGCCTCTTCCGAAAACGTCAGCGACAGTAGGCATATTCTTTGATGAGATGAAGAATGTTATGTCTGCTGTAAGAGCAATTATACATGCAGGTGTCGAGCCAAGCGCAATCGAACTTGTGGATCAGTTTTCTCTAAATGTTGTGAATGAGACACTTCAATTAGGTTTTCCAAAAGCCGAAGCAATGATGATTACCGATGTTGAAGCACCAGATGACGATTCACTTGTGAAAAAGGTAAATGTAGTTAAAGAAATGTGTACAGCACATGGTGGGCGTGATATACAGTGGTCTAAGGACCCAAAAGAAATGGATATCTTGTGGTTGCCTCGTACAGGCATAGATATAGCCGTTGCAAAAACTCGAGCAGGATATAGAGAAGTGGGATTTGCTATCGCAGATCCTTGTGTGTCTTTGTCTACAATGATTGACGTGATGAAGAAGATGCGGCAAATTTTCGATGAACATGATGTCTTAGCTGCAGTGTTTGGACATGTTGGCTTAGGAATAATACATCCCGCGGTTTTTGTAATGGTAGATGATTCCAA
>JAEORY010000532.1 GCA_016840645.1 Candidatus Borrarchaeota archaeon
CAGAAAACATAATCAGCAAGTAAATTGTATGCTTCATTTTATTTCAGATTTGTTAGAAAGCTTAAAAGGCAAAGATAGAGAGGGGGGTGGTTCAAGGCAAATTCAAACACATATATAAACATGTAGTTCGTCACCTGTTCATCTCCAAAATGTTAGTTTTGGTTTCAGGATAAAAGTGAACTACCTTTTCTGGGAAGAGTTAACCACCAGAATTCGACATCATTCTTAAATGATCTCCTCTCAATAAGTTGCCCCAGCTTTCGGAGCATTTTATTTGCAAAAACCATAGATATCAGGCAGACAATCTATAAACATGTGCATTTGCAGCGTTAATAATATAATTGACAACGTGATAATCTTGGAGTAAATAGCAGCCTTTAGCCTATGTTTTAAGAATCGCCTGAATTAAGCTTTTCTAGGATTGGTTCAAATACAACCTCGAATTTCTGCCTATTATGCTCACTTTTGTAGACAAAGTAAAGTAGTTCATTATATACGTCAGATGTCAAAGTATCAAGGTATTCGTGTTCAAATGCCTGAAATTTCTCTATAGTCATTTCTGAAATATTCCAGACCCCCATGTGGATGTATGAATCCTGAGAAAATTGGAAACCATTTACTCCGATTACCCAATCTTTTGGGAAGAAGAAGACATCCATCTTCTCATTTACTGTATTCCCTCCCTTTTCCAATTGATCATCGCAGTAAGGGACACTGGTTACTTTATGGAAGATAATAACCGAATCATCAGCAATAACGGCTAGAACAACGCAATAGCGATTTTTTGGTTGACTATTATCACTTTGCTGAAAATTTGTTAAATGATAAATCTGTCCACCGCTTATCATTTAGTAAGAGATTCTAAGAAGTCGATTTCCTTTCTTGTATCCTTGAAAATCGCCAATCCATTTTCGTTATCTACAATCAGGGCGGAAAGGTCTATTTCGAGTGTTGTCGAAAGTGATTGCTTAAAATCGATGGCGTTCCTTTGAACAATCTGATACCATAGGCTATCAGTGCGATGAAGAAATTTAATTAATTTTTCAACTGATTGGTTTCCAAATTCATCTATAACACTATCAACAATCTTTCTTTCATTTTTACTAAGTTCTGTAGGATCTTCTTTCGAAATGGGGGAAATCCTAAATCGTGCTTCGTGGTCAGAATTGTGTTTGTTGACTTCCGTATGAACATCGAAATACTCGCCAAATTCCTTATTACCTTCCTTTATTGAAAACCACAACTTTTCGGGTACAGGTCCCATTTTATAGACATAATAAGTCATCCATGTTATAGGAAGACCTAGTTTCAAAACAGCAGTTTCATCAATTATATACAGGAGCTTAATAAGCCTTGTACAGTACAATCCATTAATATGTAATGCAAGGTAATTAATCAGCTGACCAATTCTTTCCCGATGAATTTCGCTGAAGCTAAACGCCTTATGGAACTCATAGGAGGTATCCATCACTTGCAAATTAAACACATTTCTTTGTTCGATCCACTATTTTTTATACAAAACTTGTGCCGATAAGTATATGTCCAATAAAAAACGTACTTGGGTTATGAGCAAAGAAATAATCATTTGAGCTCAATACCTGGAGAATCAACATATTCTTCAACCTCTTTATTGAAACGTTTCTTACCTATAAATGGTCTTCTCAACAAAAGGCCAAACCAATGTCCTAGTGGGCGGAGTATATTTGCAGCTAAACCGAAACATATTGAAGATATTAGAAGCCAAATTATAATCTTCCATGAATACTTGAAGTCGTTTAGAATATTTACTATCTCGATTTCCTTTTGATGGGCTAGCTCACCAAAACTTCTAATTTGGGGGGAAATTGAATCTTCATGTAGAATAAAGAAGCTAATATCAAAAGATTCATTTCGCCTAATAATCTTTCTCCCAAGCAGAATTCTATCCTCTTCATAATCTACGATAATATCTGAAAAGTAAGTGCTGTCTGATGAGTTTGAGATTTCAGGAGCTTGGATAATCTTTCCATTAGATATTGAGAAGCCATAACCGACTTCTTCATCGAAATGACTAAGAAGTATAGGTTTTAATTTTTTGTTCCGAACAGTGAAAGAAAATAATGATATGTTTTGGTTTAACTCTCTAATATTCTTGTTATCAAGAAATATCGATAATCCATCAATACCCTCTTCATTCGGTAAAAGAGGATAAGATCGATGCTGCGCAAATTCCAGTTTCGGTTGTTGAAGGGTAATGATTGCAATAATAATTGCAAATAGAAGGCTAATGCTTGTGACTGTAAATCCCCAAACAGATAACGACTTATGCTTAATTTCCTTTTTCTTGGACATTCTTTCAAAACCTATTTTTTGGTCAGAATACTATTATCTCCTATTCTGGCCTTGAATTAATAAATGAACCTTCGAATGACTTGAATAACCAAAGTTTCGTTTACGTGAAGTACTGGGCCAATAAAATCTGGGATTTTTGAAATCCCTCTCTAGGATGTACTCATTCTCGCCTTCATTCCATGAACAATATATTGAAAATATGAATTGGATAAAATCTTAGTTAGCTAGCATTTATAAATTCTTGATAAAAATAGCGATAGCTATTTTACTCAATTCCTAAATGGTACTATAGAAATCTTATAATTTTCAATTTTTGAGTCGTTTACTAACCTTGATTTCGGTTTGATCAGTAAAAGAAATATAAGTTTCCCAAAAGGTTTGCCCATTTCAAACAGCACGCCTTTTGGGCACTCTACTTTTTGAAAAGATCAAAGGCCGGACCTTCGAAACTTATGTCATAACTGGCACGCTAACCTCTGAAGGTGGGAGAAACAAGTACGCAGCAAGAGGCGGGGCGGCAGCCCCCCCGAACACCTGCCGCCCCGCCTGCCCTGCAAAGCAGGGCGGAGAAAAGATTCGCGATCGTACAAACCCTCTCTCTCTTGTGAAGTTCCATATGAGAAAAATACAGGCTTGTCGCTGTCAGAATCAATACCGGATCAATCAACTAAGATTGACCGTTTTGACAGTATCGGGCAGACACAGCGAAAAATCAGAATGGGTACCCATTTTCTCTCTCGAAGAGTGTTCGAACTTCGTTCAGTAGTCCCCGACATAACAGGACATCTTCTTTATAACGGAGGGTGTCCTTTTTATTTCTGTGCCGCAAGGCGGGCGGGTCAGACATTCAAACAAAAAGTAATGTCCCATAACACTCTTGCTTATGATATATTCAAAGCTGGTCTTCGTCCATTCTTTTGAAACCTACTCGCTTTCGACTTTTATGTTCTAGTTCCTGTTGCTTGACCTGCTCTAATTGCTTGAGGTATTCAAATATTAATAGGATCTTCTTATCGTGTTCGATATCTTTTCTTTCTAGATCATCAAGTTTCTTCAAGATAGCTGTATGAGTTTCTAGTATTTTACGCATACGGGTAAAAACCCTCATTATCTGGATGTTTACCTTGATCGCTCTCTTACTGTGTAGCACCCCAGAAAGCATAGCAACTCC